>JAICYZ010000020.1 GCA_025933935.1 Chitinophagaceae bacterium | reverse complement strand
TGCTCCTGCGGAAGTGGTAATCGCATCTTCTCCCAACGCTCCTACCCCTTTTTCAGGAATTACAATCGCATGGACGCCGCAGCAGTAAGCAGTTCTGGCCAATGCGCCAATATTTCTTATGTCTGTAATTCCGTCAAGCATGAGTATCAACGGGGTTTCACCATTTTCAACAATAAATGAAATTACATCCTGCAGATTCTGATATTTAATTTTTGATTTTACCGCAATACATCCTTTCGGATTTTCCAGATTAAAATTTCTTATTTTTTCAAAAGGAACTTTATTGACAGGCACTTCAAATTCTAATGCCACACGTTTTAATTCGTCTGCTTCATCGGAAGAAATATTATTTTGCAAATAAATTCTTTCCAGTTGTTCGCCTTTTTTCATCGCTTCAATAACGGCCGGGATTCCTCCAATTAAAAGATTTTTTTTTGGGCGATGTTGTTGGGTAAAAGTTTTGTGTAGTGGTCTCAATATATTCTGGTTGTCTTATCTGGTTAATCTATTTGTTGTAGTGACCCTTAAGTGAATAAACAAAAAGTGTATTATTAATGATTGAATAAATAAATTCTATGTTCGTGAGAAATTCTTCTTGACCACATTCCTGTAAGTTCATATTTCAGTGATTCTGGCTTTCCAATACCTTCAAAAGGTTTTTGTATTATGGCTGAAGTGAGTTGAGCAATTTTCTTTAGAATAGACCGATTCCCTGATTTTATCCAAAACTCTAAATCCTCCTCCGCCTTCGGCAGATAAATTATTTCCATAGATCATTTAATTCCTCAATAGTAAATTTCTTACCTTTTCCTTCTTTTCTGTCTTGATCTCCCTGCAGGATTTTTTTCACAAAATCCGGGTTATAAGGACTTTTATCTTTCGATCTCTCAAATGGCACCTTTAGCGCATTCAAGAAAGCCTCTATCACAATAGTTTGTTCTTTATCCTTTGGGTGTATGGTAATTGCTTCCATAATATATTTTTACATAGCAAAGTTATCAAAATAGTATTTGTTACAGGACTTCTTCTTTCGTATTCAACTCTATAGCGCTTACTATCTTTCCATTGAATAGATATCTTCTGAATGATCATTCAGAAAACCAAGGCACCTCCGTTCATTGCCAAAGCCAGCCATTCCTTTTCGCTTATCTCCTCATCTTTGATCAACACAACTACTTTAGCTTCTTTTTTTGAAAAATTCTTTCCTAATTTTAATGTCGTATTAGCCTCCTCATCAAAATGAACTAACTTTTCAATTGCTTCCATTTTTTTTTAAAGATACAAAATAAAAAAAACCATAAGTTTTTCTTTCTTATGGTTTTCTAAAAAATTGCGATGTTTTATTTTATCCCAAATGCTTTTTTCACTTTAGGAACATAATCTAATTTTTCCCAGGTAAATAGTTCCACTTTTACCGTTTTAGGAGAACCGTTAGGAAGATTAAAAGTTTTTGTAACCACTTCATTGTTTCGCCCCATATGACCATAAGAAGCGGTTTCCTGGTAAATCGGATTTCGTAATTTCAATCTTTGTTCAATAAAATATGGACGCATATCAAAAAGTGATTCTACTTTTTTCGCAATTTCGCCATCAGTTAATTTCACTTTTGAAGTGCCATAAGTATTTACGTTAATACTCGTTGGCTGAGCCACCCCAATCGCATAAGAAACCTGCACCAATACTTCGTCACAAACTCCTGCTGCCACAAGATTTTTTGCAATATGCCTTACTGCATAAGCTGCGCTTCTGTCCACTTTGCTTGGGTCTTTTCCGCTGAACGCGCCGCCGCCATGCGCACCTTTTCCGCCGTAAGTATCAACGATGATTTTTCTGCCGGTTAATCCTGTATCACCATGAGGGCCGCCAATTACAAATTTGCCCGTAGGATTGATGTGATATTTTATCTTATCATTAAAGAGATGTGCATATTTTGGATATTTCTCTTTCATTCGCGGAATCAGGATCTTTTTGATGTCAGAAGATATTTTCTTAAGCATTTTATCTTCTTTATCAAAATCATCGTGTTGGGTGGAAACGACAATGGCATCTATTCTTACCGGCTTGTTATCGTCGTTATATTCAAGCGTAACCTGGCTTTTAGCATCAGGACGCAGATATTTCATTTCATTATTTTCTCTTCTTAATGCAGCAAGTTCTATCAAAAGACTGTTGGCAATATCAAGCGACAGCGGCATGTAATTTTCTGTCTCATTAGTGGCATAACCAAACATCATTCCCTGGTCGCCGGCGCCTTGTTCTTCTTTATTCTTTCTTACAACACCCTGGTTTATATCAGCAGATTGCTCATGAATGGCTGACAAAATTCCGCATGAGTTTGCTTCAAACATGTACTCACTTTTGGTATAGCCAATCTTCCTGATCACACCTCTTGCAATTTCCTGTACATCCAGATACGCTTTCGATTTTACTTCTCCGGCAAGTACTACCTGGCCGGTAGTTACAAGCGTTTCGCAAGCGACTTTACTTTGCGGATCGAAGGCGAGAAAATTATCAATCAAGGCATCACTGATCTGGTCAGCAACTTTATCGGGATGTCCTTCACTCACCGATTCAGAGGTAAATAAATAAGGCATTTTATTTTATTTTTTGAGCCGCAAAATTAGAGTTTCACTTTGATAGGACAAAATGCAATTTCTTTGTTTTGAAACACCAATAAAGTTTTTCTGGTTCTGTTTATAAATGATAAGAAAGAGAATTGTAATTCGAAGTATTTGTTGTTTTACTTAAAAAATCAGATTACTTTATAATTTAGAATAAACCACGCGCAACCTGATTCTTGTAGGCGTATTATTCGATCCGTTTATCTTCACTCTTCCATCTCCCAAATTATTTCTTGGAGTTGAAAACGGCCCAATTGTTTGCCCACACCAATCTGTGTAAGTAGTTGTATTTTTTACAAAATCAGGAGCGCTTAATCTCAGTTGGAGACTTGATTTTCCTTTTGTAACAATTGATTGCAAATAGCGGGAAATATTGAAAACATATTCACCTCTTTGCTGACCGGATGAACTATCTGTTATTGTTTTTAATTGTCCACCCATATATTGGAATCCTGTCTGCAATTCTGTTGAAGAAAAATCGCATGGAATTGGAGTGAACGTTCCATTATTTAACGTAGAATCTTTTACATCCAGGTATAAATTTATCGGTGGATCAAAAACATTATTCAACGAATTGGCAGAATAAACCTGGTCAACTATTAATTCTGCGCGATTGATTACCCTGTTTGATAAACCAGTAAGACCGGGGATCGTAAGCAAAGCATAAGTTCCGGGAGAAGTTTGAATATAAATCAAACTATCGCCGGTTGATGGATGAGAAAGATGGTTGGTAATTTCTGAGGTGCCCCTGTCTCGTATCAGCGAATTCGATAATCCTGATGATCCGGTAACTCCGAAAGCAACGACGGTAGTATCAGCCACACCTGCGTTTTTATATCTTAGATAAATTGATAAACGGGAACCGGTAAAATCAAAATAATTCAGCGCCTGGCCGCCCGTTGATTCATCCGGCACGATCGCAAATCCTTTGAAATAATTGACGAAGGAACTGTCACTCCTGAAGATCTGTGCAGAATCTGTTATGAAATTCTGAATAAAAGTATTAGAAAGAGAAATCCTTAATTGATTGGCAGCATCTTCCTGGTATGCATGAATTGAATCTTTTAAAACAGAAGGATAATAACTTTTCGTTCCTAACAAAACAGAATGATCATAACCCAAAACTTTACAGGTTGAATAATTATCTGCCACATGAAAACTGTCCGAAAGTTGATACACATTTACTTTTGCCAACGCATTCGTATCGCCGAAAGAATGAGAATAATTCATTACCAGGATGGCAGAATCAACGACAAAACTATTTGCGTCAGCGGTTGGAAAAGTATAAGGAAAAGCATCCGGCTTCAATTCGACATAAATAGCAGCTTTGCTTGATCCAAACAAAGGATCGTTTGATATGATTCCCAGCGGGATCAGACTGCTTCTGTGAATCGTATCACATTCGTTATCATCATAATTGACCGCTATTACATTATAAGTAGTATCGAAAGTATTGACGTTATCTACTACGGGAATCAGATTCTGCCCAAGCGAAGTGGTATCAATTTTTGTACATCCAAATGCGAATAAAAATAAAATCAGTATTCCTGTAAACGCCGGCTTGTATTGGGTTTTAAACACTTGAAAGTAAAATTTGGGTAGATAAATAAGAACGAAAGTTATTTGCCGGCAAGGTCGGCATACAATTGTAAATAGTCTGTTAAATCTGATTCTGCATTATACTTCAAAACCTTTTTGCCACGCACTTTACTGAATTCTTCGACGAGTTTTTTATCTACTTTTTCTGCGCCAAAAGTAATGGCATCGGCAAAAGTAGCGCCGCCTCTGAACATAGCTGTGTTACTGCCTTCATTAAACACTTCAATATCTTTTTCTTTTATGTTGGAATTGATAGTAGCAATTTTGGCAAAATCACTGCCCATTTTTTCTTTATAAGTATTTTGCCCGATGGTGTAAATTACTTTACAATTACTAAACACCGGTTCTTTCTTGTATGCAGTCTTTATATACATGGGAATAAGCCCGGTCATCCAGCCGCTACAGTGAATAATATCTGGCGGCCATCCAAATTTTTTTACAGTTTCCAAAGCGCCTTTACAAAATAAAACCGTTCTCAAAGCATTATCAGTAAACCATTTTTCATTCTCATCATGAAACAAAGATTTTCTTTTAAAAAGATCTTCGTTATCAAGAAAATAAATCTGCAACCGGGCGTTGGGAAGAGAAGCTACTTTTATAACCAACGGATAATCGTCACCCTCAACAGAAACATTAATGCCGGAAAGACGAACTACTTCATGAAGCCGGTGCCTCCTTTCATTGATCATACCAAAACGAGGCATGATACATCTAACTTCCATTCCTGATTCATTCGATTTTACTGCGAGTCTGTTTACGATTTCTGCAAATTCTGTCATCTCAAGATAAGGAGACATTTCGTTGGCTATGAATAAAATTCTTTTCTTTGTCGACATTTACAAATGGTTAATTAGCTTAATCTTTTTTTTAACAGGCGGCAAAGTTACCATTTTTTTCGTTCATACAAATGTGCAACTCAATGTTGAACTCAATTACAACGGATTTATGACTATTTATAAATATGCAAAAGATTTGGAAAAACGGATCCAAAAAACAAAAGTTTCCGGCAGTTCCGTCGGTTTTGTTCCGACGATGGGTGCCTTGCATGAAGGACATTTGTCTCTTTTAAGAAAAAGCAAAAAGACGGCTGAAATTACAGTTGCCAGTATTTTTGTAAATCCGACACAGTTTAATAATGCCGAAGATTTTAAAAAATATCCAAAGACAATCGAACAGGATATTCTCCTCTTAGCGTCAAATGGCTGCGACATTTTATTTCTTCCTGCTGAAAAAGAAATTTATCCAAATGAAGAATCACGGCAAAAACATTTTGATTTAGGTTACCTGGAAACAATCCTGGAAGGGAAATTCCGGCCGGGACATTTCCAGGGAGTGTGTTTGGTAGTAGAGAAATTATTAAATATTGTTCAACCTGATTTTCTTTTTATGGGGCAAAAAGATTTTCAGCAATGCATGGTAATTAAAAGATTAATTGAACTGATGCAAGTAAATGTCCAATTAGTCATTTGCCCGATTCTTCGCGAAGAAACCGGCCTTGCTATGAGCAGCAGGAATTTAAGACTGGATCCTTCTGAAAGAATTCATGCTGCCCAATTGCATCAGGCTTTGGCTTCCATAAAAAAGAACCGCAACAAGCAAAATTTTCTAAGCTTAAAAAATAAAGCCGTTATTGATTTGAAAAATAATGGGTTCAACGTGGAATATCTGGAGCTGGCCAGGAAAAACGATCTTGTTTTACTAACAGATTTTAATGAAAAGGAAGACATGATTCTCCTCATCGCAGCTTTTCTCCATGATGTGAGATTAATTGACAATCTTTTAATAAACCATTAATTTACCATTGGTTTATTATCTTGTAGCCTTTTTATGAAGAAAAAACTTCTCACTGTTTTAAAATACCTCATCTTCCTTGGTGTAGGAATTTTTTTAACGTGGTGGCAGCTGAGTAAAATGACACCATCACAAAAAATTCAATTCAGGGAATCATTACAGCATGCTCATTATATATATCTCATCCCTGTTTTTATCCTGACGGTTCTAGGTCATATCAGCCGCGCCGTCAGGTGGAAAATCCTGATAGAACCAATGGGGTACAAGCCAAAAACATCCACTACTTTTTACACCGTCATGTGCGGTTATCTTGCCAACACTTTCTTACCACGGGCAGGCGAGATTTTGAGATGTACGTTGCTGAGCCGCTATGAAAAAATACCTGTTACGAAACTATTTGGAACGATACTAATCGAACGGATTCTGGATCTTTTTTGCTATGCTTTTTTAATTGTGATCACTTTTTTGATCCAGATAGAAACGGTGAGCGATTTTATAAAAACAAAGATCACGCAGATTGGAAAATACAAACATGCTGTTCCTGTCTGGCTGATTGTTTTGATTATTTTAATTCTTGCAGCAATATTTTTTCTGATTGCAAAATGGATATTCAGTCGTTACAAACATCATCCCTATATTATTAAAGTAAAAGGACTTCATGTCGGTTTAAAGGAGGGATTTTCGACCATATTGCACTTAAAAAAAAGAAAAAAATTTTTGGCGCATACCGCCTTCATCTGGGCGTGTTATTTCCTGGAAGTTTACATCGGCTTTTCTGCGCTGTCTGCCACTTCTTCTCTCGGGATCGGCGCGGCGTTCAGTGTTCTTTCGCTTGCTACGCTGGCGATGATCGTTTCTCCCGGCGGATTAGGTGCTTTCCCGATTGCAGTGCAGCAGGTACTTCTTATTTATAATGTAGATAATATTTCTTTTGGATGGTTGATGTGGGGCGTTACCACGGGTATTATTATTGCAGTAGGAATTATATGCTTCGGGTTATTAATTTATCAAAATAAAAATAAGAATGAAAAAAAGCGACACATTGAACCAACGAATATTTACGGTTGAAGAAATAAAGCAGGAAGTAATCAGGATGAGATTGAAAAGTAAAACGATCGCATTTACCAATGGCGTTTTCGATATTTTACATGAGGGACACATTGCAGTTTTATCGGAAGCGGCTTCTTTTGCAGATGTGTTAATTGTTGGGGTAAATTCTGATGCTTCTGTAAAAAAATTAAAAGGAGAAAGCCGCCCGGTAAACAATGAAAATTCAAGAGCACTAATTATCGCTTCATTAATTATGGTGGATGCGGTAGTAATTTTTAATGAAGAAACGCCACTGGAATTAATAAAAATTATAAAACCAGACGTGTTGATAAAAGGTGGTGATTACACAATTGAAACGATGGTCGGTTCCAAGGAAGTACTCGAAAACGGAGGCAAAATAGAAATCATTCCTATAAAAGAAGGATTTTCAACAACAGGAATTATCCGGAGGATCAGTGGCAATGAGTAACAGTAACGGTAATGGACAAACGAAAAATAATTTTACGGGATATCAGCTGGCTTGCATTCAATGGAAGAGTACTCCAGGAAGCCGGAGACGAAACTGTTCCATTAAAAGAACGGATCAAATTTCTCGGTATTTTTTCAAGCAATTCTGATGAATTTTTCAGAGTCCGTGTAGCTACTTTAAAACGAATGCTGCAATTTGGAAACAAGGCGAATATGCACCTGGAATCTTCACCGGAAATGATTTTGGAAGAAATTAATTTTAAAGTAACCGGCCATCAGAATCAATTTAACCGGACCTGGAAAATTATCATTGAAGAATTAAGAAAGCAGCAAATATTTATTCTCAATGAAAAACAGTTAAACGAAGAACAGCAGGAATTTGTTCTTGCCTACTTTAGCGATTGCGTCAGAAGCAACATCGTTCCATTAATGTTGGAAAACCTTCGCGTATTTCCAACCTTGAATGATAAATCCATCTATCTGGCTTGTAAATTATCGAAAACTGATGGATCTGTTCCTGACCGTTTTGCCCTCGTTTCTGTGCCTTCCAGGTTGTCGAGGTTTATAATACTTCCGGCGAAAGAAAATTACCGGTATATCATTCTACTTGAAGATATCATCAGGTTTTGCCTTCCGCAAATTTTTTCTTTTTTTGGCTATGATACTTTTTCCTCAAATATTATAAAAGTAACACGGGATGCGGAAATAGATATTGACAACGACCTTACCACGTCACTCATTCAAAAGATACAGAAAGGCTTAAAAAACCGTAAAAAGGCAAAGCCGGTGCGGTTCACTTTTGATAAAGAAATTGACAGCAGCCTGTTGAATTATTTAATCAAAAGGCTGGAGCTTTCAAATAAAGATATTATTCAATCCGGCGAACGGATTCACAATTTCAAAGATTTTATGAATTTTCCGGATGAGCTTTTTCATGAAAGAAGCGTCCGCAAAAAACCCTTTATTCATCCGCTTCTTCAAAACGTAACGAGCGTAATGGAAGTTATTCTACAAAGAGATGTACTTTTAAATTTTCCCTACCATTCTTTTGATTCTGTAATAGACATTTTGCGTGAAGCTGCCATCGCGCCGGATGTAATGAGCATTAAAGTAACCTGTTATCGACTTGCAGAAAATTCCAATGTCATCAACGCGCTTACAAATGCGGTGCGAAATGGAAAATCAGTAACAGCAATTCTTGAAGTAAGAGCGCGTTTTGATGAGGAAGCAAATATCGAATGGAAAGAAATATTGGAAGACGCCGGGGTAAAAGTTTTTGTAGGCTTGCCCAATCTGAAAGTACACGCAAAACTTTGCCTGATCAAAAAGAAATTAAACAACCGGATCGTACAATATGGATTTGTGAGTACCGGTAATCTCAATGAAAAGACCAGCCTGCTATATGGAGATCATTGCCTGCTTACCAGCAACCCGCAGATCATGGCCGATGTAAACAGGATCTTTAATTACCTGGAAAATCCAAAGAACATTGAATCACTAAAGGCGTGCAATAAATTATGGGTAAGCCCGGTAAATATGAGGAAGCACATCGTTACACTCATCAATAAAGAAATTAAAAACGCGAAAGAGGATAAACCAGCTTCAATTATTTTGAAATTAAATTCGCTGAGTGATGAAGAACTAATTTTAAAACTTTATGAAGCGGCGCGTGCGGGTGTAAAAATCAAAATGATCATAAGGGGAATATGTTGCATGTTTACAGAGAACAAAAAATTTAAGAAAAAAGTAAAGGCGATCAGTATCATTGACGAATACCTGGAACACGCCAGGGTAATGGTATTTCACAACGATGGAAAAGAAAAATACTTTATTTCTTCTGCTGATTGGATGGTTAGAAACCTCGATCATCGCATAGAAGCAGCGTGCCCGGTTTATGATAAAAATATTCAAAAGGAATTGAAAGATATCCTGGAGATCCAGCTCAGCGATAATGTGAAAGCAAGGATATTGGATAACGAACTTTCAAACCGGTATGTACAGGCAGATGGTACAAAAAAGGTACGTTCGCAGATCCGGATCTATAATTATCTACTCAGAAAAAAATATTAAGATTTGAAACTCGCGGCAATAGATATTGGCAGCAATGCAGCACGGTTACTGGTAACAGAAGTTACTGACGAAGAAAATAATAAAGCATGCTTTACGAAATTAAGCCTGGTAAGAGTACCGCTGAGACTGGGTTTCGACGTTTTTGAATCGGGAAAAATTTCTGATAAAAAAGTGCAGTTGTTCCTGGAAACCATGCGTGGCTTTCTCCATTTATCAAATGCTTATGAAGTAAAAGCAATGAAAGCATGCGCCACTTCTGCGATGAGGGATGCCGCCAATTCAGAAGAAATTATTTTATTGGTTAAAGAAGCAACCGGAATTGAAATAGAAGTCATCTCCGGAAATTTTGAAGCTTCGCTTGTTTTTGAAAATCATATTGCTGAAAATCTGGACAAAGAACATTCTTACTTGTATATTGATGTAGGCGGAGGAAGCACCGAGTTAACTTTTTTCTGTAATAATGAGTTGATCTTCAAAGAATCATTCAATATTGGTACGATCAGGTTGCTTAAAAACCAGGTTCCTGATTCTGCCTGGGATCAAATGAAAGGAGTGGTAAAAAATAAAACGAAAGGCTTTAAAACCGTTGTTGCTATTGGATCTGGCGGAAATATTAATAAAGTTTTTTCATTGAGCAAACGAAAGGATGGAAAGCCGTTATCATTTGATTTGCTGCGCGATTATTATAAGGAGCTAAGCAACGTTTCTTTGCACGATCGTATCAGTATTTACAAATTAAAAGAAGATCGCGCCGACGTAATTGTACCCGCTTTGAAAATTTATATCACGGTGATGCGATGGGCAGGAGCCGATGAAATCTATGTTCCAAGAATCGGCCTGGCTGATGGATTAATTCAGCATTTATGGCAGGAAGTGAAAATGAAGTAATTTGTTAATGTGCTAATATCGTAATTTTCTAATGTACTAATATGCGTTCGCAAACAGGCACAATTTGAATAGCAATAAGCAGACAAATAGTGCGAATTCCTGTTTTATGTCTCCATCAAATGCCCGTTATCTCTCAGATTTAAGAAAAAACGAAGGATGCGAGAATGCCTAAGCGAACTTTATTTTACCATCATTTTCCAAAGTAATGCAGGAGCAAAAATCTTCCAGGATATCCATTTTATGTTTTTCATGAGCCTTTATTAACAAGGTTTCACCAAAGGACAGATCAACAATTCTATCTTCAAAAGTGATGCGGCCTTTTCCTTTTCTGCAAACGATAAATGCATCGGAAGTAGCTTCATGCAGCGGCATTCTTTCACCTACATTTAATGTAACATTTAATACCTTGTATTTTTCGTTGCTGTAAATTTCTTTCATTTCCATGATTCAGATTTTAGAATGCAAAGATGCGAGAATAAAAGTATTTAAATACTTTTATTACAAGGAATAAGTTTCGCTATTGGTAATTTTTTATCATGATTCAAGACATCAACTTACAGCGAAGCAATAAATAACACAGATTCTGTTCTTTACACAAGCCGCGATTTTCCTACAATTTCTTTTGCCGCAATCCAACCGCTTGTCCACGCATGTTGAAAATTAAAACCGCCGGTTATTCCATCCACATTCAAAATTTCTCCCGCAAAAAAAAGATTCGCAATTATTTTACTTTCCATTGAATTTGCATCTACCTCGTTTAATTTTATTCCGCCTGCTGTTACAAATTCTTCTTTAAAAGTCGTTTTTCCTTTTATAAAAAATTGCTGTGAACACAATTGTTTGGCCAGCAGATTTTGTTGCTTTGCGGGAAGATCCGCCCATCTTATCTCTGGATTAATTCCGCATTCCTGCAAATGATATTCCCATAACCTTTGAGGAAGGTTAAATGGATTTTGGTTGACGATTTTTCTTGACGCCCTTTCATTTCTCACCGTTCTCAGTTTTTCTAAAAGAGAATTTTCATGAAAATCTGCAAGCCAATTTATAACGATAGAAAAATCATAATTCATTTTAGCAAGCTCGATTGCAGCAAAGGCAGATAATTTTAAAACGGCTGGGCCACTAAATCCCCAATGAGTAATGAGCAAAGGACCACCTTGAGAAAATTTAGTGCCGTTGATTTTTACCTGCACATTTTCTACAGAAATTCCCATCAATTCTGAAATCCTGGTTTTAGGAACATTAAATGTAAACAGCGATGGAACGGGACTTTCAACGCCATGACCTAATTTGGCAAGCCAGCTATATTGCTCAGGTTTATGAAAACCGCCGCACGCAATACAAACAAAATCAGCATCTATAATACTTCCATCTTTGGCATATAATCTGAAAATTTCATTCTCATTTGCTGAGAATATTTTTTCAACATTTACGATCTCACGATTCATCAGAATCTCTACGCGATATTTATTTGCCTGTGTCAAAAGACAATTAATGATGGTTTCAGAAGAATTGCTTTCAGGAAACATTCTGCCATCATTTTCCGTTTTTAATTTCACATTTCTTTTTTCAAACCATTCAATAGTATCTGTTGTAAAAAAATAATGAAATGCATGTTTCAAAAATTTCTCTCCCCGCGGATATTTCTGAATCATTTGAGAAATACGGAAACATGCGTGTGTAACATTGCATCTGCCGCCGCCGCTGACTCTTACTTTACTTAATAATTTATTCGTTTTTTCAATTAATATCACTTCAAGTTCCGGGCACTGTTCTGCTGCATTTACAGCGCAGAAAAATCCGGCAGCGCCTCCTCCGATTATAACAAGCTTTTTCTTCACAGCTGCAAGATATTCGAAAAACGTGTTCCAATTTATGGTTCAAAATATTGAAGAGAATTCACGAAAAAAAGTAAACAGGAATTAACGCTATTTCTGCCTTTACTGTTAAAAAATAAAAATTTAGTGAATCATAACAGCAACATTATCAACCAGCAGCATACATTTTTTGCATTTCAATATTCCAGCATTTTATATGCAAATTCATTTCTGGCATATTACTTGAATATTTTATCTAAAAAAACACATACTATGAAAAAGATCATTTTTTTAATGCTGATTTGCGGATCCATGTTATCTGCCTCAGCCCAGGTAACAGATTCAACAACCACCACCGTTCACAAGTATTATTATTATCCTTCTTCCAATATCTACTTCGATGAAGCATCAGGAAATTATTGGTATAAGGATAATAACGCAACAAACTGGACAGAAACACAAACATTACCTACAACGGTTACTCTTGAGAAAACATCACCGCGCTATTCTTTAAAATACAATGGTACAGAACCATGGAAAAACAACGCGTCTGATATAAAGAAATATAAAGTAAAAAAGAACGGAACCGTGAAGATGAAAACCAAAAAAGATGCTGACCATTAATTAAAAATAAAAGCCTCGTTTTAAACGGGGCTTTTTCTTTTATACCTTCTATTTTTCGTTTAGAAATTCCATCTCACCTTTATCAAAGTTTGCAACGCCAATAAAACCACTGCTTTGTTACCAGCAAATATTCTCATTTTAGTAAATTAAGGCAGGCAAAATTCAAAGTTTAGCATCGCATTTTTCATTAAATTTGCACTTCCAAAATAGCAATTGATGAAAACTTCCAGTATTGTCATTTTAGTAGTTATTGCCGCCGCCATTGGCGCATTGTTAATGTATTCTGTAGATTTTTCAACTTACGATACGATCGGTTCCGCAAAAGAAAAACAGGGGCAGTATGTTCATTTGATCGCCAAACTTGATAAGTCGAAACCAATTCAATACGATGCATTGAAAGATCCGAATTATCTTTCTTTTTATGCTGTAGATAGCCTTGGCAACAGCACGCAGGTGATTTACAGAAATACAAAGCCGGCAGAACTGGAACAAAGTGAGCGCGTGGTTTTGAAAGGAAAAATGGAAGGAAATGTTTTTGAATGTAATGACATTCTGCTCAAGTGCCCATCAAAATACAAAGACGATAAAAAACAATTAGAAAAAACGGTTACTCAATATTAAGACTGCATCATGACCTTTGAGAATGAACATTTGCTACCGGGGCAGGTAGGCCATTTTTTCGTGTTACTTGCTTTTGTCGCTTCTATCGTTTCCGCAATCTCCTATTTTACTGCTTCAAAAACGCAGCTTGAAAATGAAAAGCAATCTTGGATTCGTTTTGCCCGTGGGGCATTTTTTATACAAGCGTTTTCTCTCTTTGCTGTCTTCTGTTGCATTTATTATATCTGTTCCAACCATTATTACGAATACCTTTATGTTTACAAGCATGCATCAAGAGAATTAGAGCCAAAATACCTGCTGGCGTGCATTTGGGAAGGACAGGAAGGCAGTTTCCTGTTATGGGCTTTGTGGCATTGTGCACTTGGAATGGTTTTAATTTTTACTGCTAAGAAAAGAGAGGCGGCTATACTGAGCATCATAAATACTGCTCAGTTTTTCCTGATCCTGATGATATTGGGCCTCTACATTTTTAATGTTCGTATCGGCAGCAGCCCGTTTGTTCTTACAAGAAATGAGCTTGCGGGCCCTATTTTTTCCCAGCCGAACTACCTTAGCTTCATAAAAGATGGAATTGGTTTAAATCCGCTACTCAGAAATTACTGGATGGTCATTCATCCCCCGATTTTATTTTTAGGATTTGCCAGCACCATTGTCCCGATTGCTTTTGCATATTCCTCTTTAGTTTCAAAAGATTGGGGCGGCTGGGTAAAAGCCGCGCTACCATGGACTTTATTTAGCGCCTGCGTTTTGGGAACGGGAATTATGATGGGTGGAAAATGGGCTTATGAGTCGCTGTCATTTGGTGGTTACTGGGCGTGGGATCCGGTAGAAAATGCAGCTTTTGTCCCGTGGTTGATCCTTGTGGCAGGATTGCATTGTATGGCAATATTTAACTCAACAAAAAACGCTTTAAGAGCTTCTTACCTGTTTATTATTCTCACTTATTTATTCGTTCTCTACTCCACTTTTCTCACCAGAACCGGTATCCTCGGAGATACTTCTGTGCACTCATTCACCGAAGCAGGAACAGCAATGAATGTGCTAATTGGAATTTATGTCGTTGCCATTTCTTTGCCGGTATTTTATTTGTTTTTCAAAAATTATTCTAAAATTCCTTCCATTCAAAAAGAGGAAGATATGTCGTCCAGGGAATTCTGGATGTTTATCGGTGGCCTCATTCTTTTTCTTTCCGCATTGTTTGTAATTTCGATTACGTCGCTACCTGTCTATAATAAAATATTCGGAACAAATTTAGCTGATCCGCAGGACCGGGAATTTGCCTACAATAAAGTGCTGGTGCTGGTTGCGGTAATTGTCGGATTGCTTACCGGCGTTTCTCAATTCTTAAGATATAAGAATACCGATAAGAAATATTTGATCAAAAAAATTGCATGGCCACTCGGCATTTCGGTTGTCGGAACCGGTTTGCTCATGATTTTTTATCCGGTAGATTATACTCAAAAAGGGCCTGGTTTTCTAGTTGCTGTTAATCTTGCTTTGTTTGCTTCTATTTTTTCAGTTTTGGCAAATGGATTTTATCTTAAATCAGTTTTAAAATGGAATTTAAAAGCAGGTGGCGCAGCCATTGCTCATCTCGGTTTTGCACTGATGATTGGTGGAATGCTTATTTCTTCAGGAAATAAAAAAGTGATCAGCGACAATAGTAAAACCGGATTGTTTATTCCGTTTGCGAAAGATCCGACAGGAAGAGGAACAGAAAATCCGATGGAAAATCTGACGCTTTTAAAAGACGTGCCAACGCGGATGGGAAAATACACCGTCACCTATGTCAGCGATTCTGCTTCCAACGAAAAAGACCGCACATTTTATAACCTCCATTTTCAAAAGATTGACAGTGTTTCCGGAAAAGTAGAAGAGAATTTTGTATTATCTCCGGATGCATACCGGATGAAAGATAATAACCTCACTTCCAATCCGGGAACAAAACATTATCTGACACACGATATTTTTACTTATATATCTACCATTTCAGTTCCCGATGCGTCAAAAGACACCACTACTTTTAAGCCACATACACTAGCTATTGGTGATTCGGTTTTTTATTCAAAAGGGTATTATGTTTTAAATGGTATTGAAAAAAATCCGGATAATGAAAGGTTTCATTTTTCTCCGGCAGATACAGCGTTGGTAGCAGACATTACGGTGTTCAGCAATAACGGCACCAGCTATAAGGCTTATCCTGCTTTGGTCATTCAAAATCAGGAATTAAATTTTATAAACGATACTGTAAATGCGGAAAATCTCTATCTCAATTTTTCGGGAATTTCCAATGGTAATAAATTTAAGATCAATTCAAAAGAGAACGATAAACTAACTGAGTTTATCACATTAAAAGCGTACTATTTTCCTTACATCAACTTAGTTTGGCTCGGTTTGGTAATTATGTCTGTTGGCTTTGTTGTTTCTCTTGTAAATCGTGTAAAAGCGCCGAGAATTTGGGCTTATATGTCAATAGGCCTGGTATTGATGTTTTTGTTTTATCTTTTTCTGCTTGCAAATAATTAACGTTTTTTACAAGAAAACCTTTCCGGGATATCCTTTGATTTTGATTTTAAAAATTATAAATTTACAGGAGCAATGCGTGCCAAACTTAACATACCGCGGTTTCTATTTCCCCTAATGGTATTGGTATTTTTATTTACCTCTTTCAAAAGCAACGCTCAAACACAAACACAAGCCGCGCAACCTTCTTTTGTACCAATTTTTGCTCAGCATGGTGTTAACGATACGATAATTTGCTCAGCAGTGGTTTATGAAGGCGATACGATAGAAGCAAAAATTCTCGCTGGAGTGTATGTGTGGGGCAAAAGAAATGCAGCTGCAAGAGCAGAATGGACACGATTAAGAAATGCAGTTTATGTGACGTACCCGTATGCAAAGCGCGCTGGTTGGGTATTCAGTGATATTGAAAATCACATAGCCCATAATCCAAATAAGCAGGAAGTAACGCGGTATATCAACAGCCGGGAAAAAGAATTGAAAAAAGAATTTACCGAACCTTTAAAAAATTTATCAGTTTACCAGGGGAAAGTGCTGATGAAGCTCATCAACCGCGAAACCGGCGGCACCGATTGCTATGATATTTTAAAAGAACTAAAAGGTGGATTTACCGCACGTTTCTGGCAAACAGTTGCTTTCGTTTTTGGCAGCGATCTCAAACAACCTTATGACGCCAAAGGCAAAGATGCTGAAATCGAAAGTATTGTAAAAGAAGTGCAGCGTATGTATGGATATTCCGGATAAAATTTGCAGCAAACAAAGAAAAAATTGCCTTTCGCGTTTTCCATAAACCTTGATCCTTTGACATTAACTCCTTTGAATCCTGCTTCTTTCGATTTAGACGAGGAGCAAATTTTCAAAAGATAAAATTTAAAATCTTGCAATCAATTTAAAGTTCAGCATTCTTGGTGTTAACCGGTTTGGAATGGTAAAAATATCATTGTTAAAGTCTTTTATCAACTGGTATGAAATCACATTTGCCCTGTCAATCAGATTAAATACTTCAAGGCTTGCCCAGATATTTTCAAAGCTTTTGAATGGAGAATGACTTCGCCGTGATGATTTTTCGCTTAATAATAATGCGCTGAAACCTATGTCTACTCTTATATACGGCTCTATAATCAGTGCATTTCTGTATCTCACGCTGTTCGGAATATTGTAGCTCATGTTGCTACCATAGATGATATTCAAATGGACCCTAAAATTTTTATTCGTGCTCAAATAATCCTGTAAAAATAATCCCATCGTAATCAATCTGTCGCTTGGCCTTCTTACCCATCCTACATTCGTTTTTACACTATCCGCCACTACCTGGTCTGTTGTTTTTGCAGAAATAACTTCTCCTTCTGAATTTTTAAAAGTGTAATAAAAATCATTGTTGATATTCTCTTTCGTCTGGCTAATGCCAATGCTGAACCAGCTTTCGGCATCTTTTACCAACTCAGTAAAGAGTCTTGTTTCAATTCCTGCGGCATAAGCCCGTGCATTATTCTCACCAAAATATTGAATCTGTAAATTATCAATATCGTATGGATCAACATCCCAAAGTGACTTGTAATATGCTTCTGTTGTAATCCGCATTGGTCTTTCGCCATAAGATAAATTATAATCAAAACCAGCGACATATTGAATGCTTTTCTGGCTTTTTAATCCAGTATTAATGGAGCCGTCATACCTTCTCATTTCCCGGTAAAACGGTGGCTGATCGTAGATTCCGGCAGATGCTTTGAAAACAATATCATTTTTCCAGTCGGGTTTATAACTTATCTGAGCACGCGGGCTTATCAGAAATTCATCGTTCAACGAATTGTAATTAAATCTTACGCCTGCCTGCAGAGTTACTTGTGTAACGGTGCTGGACAAACGAATATTATCCTGCATGTAACCACTGTATTTATCCACAGTAAGATTTGCATCAGATTTTAAAACGTTACTGAGATTAATTTGATTTGGATTGAAAGGTAAAGAATATCCGGCGCTGTCCTGGAATTCCCATTCGTTTACATGATCATTAATAATTGTATGATCTATTCCTGCCCCCCATTGCAAAAAATGTTTTCCCAGTTCATAACTTCCTTTATGGCTAAAGTTGTAAACCTGTATATTCAGCGCATTTCGCGCATAATTCTGATACACTCCGGCGCCTAACGGATTGATTATTTTTCCAAAATCCGGTTGCGTTTTATCAAAACTCCTTTCACCAAAAAGATATGCTCCGGTAATGTCAAAATTTTCATTTTCATTGTCGCCATACCGGCTCATCATCCATTTTAATTTAACTTTCTTATTTACTGAATGAACAAGACTTACACCGATTAAATTATTGCTGTAATTATCTTTCTCCTGCCCATCAAAAAATATATCAAGGCCAAGATTGGCGGTAAATAAAGGAGAAAAAACCGCGGTAGATTTTTGGGCAGATTCTGGTATTAATGAAAACCGGGAGCCGGAAATGATTCCCAAAACTTCCAGTTGTAATTTCTGCGAAATCTTATAAGTTAGATAAGCCTGAAGGTCAGAAGCAGAAGGAACGTAATTTCCTTTTGTTTCCTGGCTGCTTAGTAAATTTTTATAAGTTTTATTTCGTACGCCAAAGAGCCACGAGAGCTTTTTATTTTTTGAACTACCTTCCAGGTGTAAGCCTTGCTCAAGAGGACTAATATAAACCGAACCACCAAAAGTTACCGGTTTTTTATATTGAATATCGAGCACGCTGCTGATCTTATCTCCATATTTTGCCTGGAAACCGCCATTATAAAAATCAATATTTTTCACCAGCTCAGGATTGATAAAACTGAGTCCTTCCTGTTGACCGTTACGCACGAGATATGGCCGGTAAATTTCAAAGTCATTTATATAAATCAGGTTTTCGTCATAATTTCCACCGCGTACAGAATATTGTGAAGTAAGTTCATTATTACTTCCAACCAAAGTTTTAATCAGGCCTTCAACACCACCAGTAACACCGGGAAGCGTTACCGCGCTTTTTGGATTTATTTTTATCAGCCCGGTTTCCTTTCTTTCTTTTTCATCACTGATAACAACTGTTTCAAGCGTTTTGCTATTTCTCATCAGCCGCACTGTTACTTGTTCTTCTTCGCCCTCGCTTAAATAAAAGTTTTTCTGAACATCGCTAAAATCGGCGTGAGAAAAAATAAGTGCAAATGCTTTTTCTGCAGGAACTTTTATCCTGAAACTCCCGGAATCAGATGTAAGGATTCCGTTTTGTTTGCCAAGAATCGTAACGACTGCACCTGCTACCGCATTTTCATTTTCATCAATCACTTTTCCTGATACAAAAGCAGCTTTCTTTTGCGCCGAACAAGAATGAGCGATAAAAAGAAGAAAAATAAAAACCGTTAGTCTCATCAAGTGAAGATAATATTTTATGAAATGGCACAATGAAAATTTCAGAATAACCGATAGGATTTATTTTGCGAAAAATAAAAAAGAAGGATGATAGAATTACATTTCTTAGCCGCTTCATGTCAATTTTATTATTTTTGAAAAATGAGAAAATTAATACCCCTGATCGTCATTTTTATCGCAATCTTTTTTAGTAATTGTGTAACGCCGTCATCCGACAAAAATGAAAAAATAGTAGAAACGCCGCGTGTTGTAAAAAGAGATTCGTTTCAACTTCTTTGTCAGTATTGGAAATTATCTGACGCAGAACATCCTACCTCAAAGGACATTTCTTTTACAAATAAGGAAGGTATTTTGCTTGAATCAGGAATTGTATTTATGACAGATTCTTCATTCCTTGAAAATCCTGCAGGTGAAATGAGTTATGGAAAATTTAAGTTAAATGGAAATAAGATCGAGGCAAAATTCGATGACGGAAGAAAAGCGGTTTATACAATGAACCGTTTGCATAAAGACGAACTATTGCTAAACCGGCTGGAAAACAAACACGTCTCTGAACTTACTTACAATTCAACAAATACCTGGTGGCCAGACGCAAATACAAATCCATTTGCAAAACAAAATTATCAATGGAGCGTCAAACCAAAAAAAGCCGAAACTGATGAAGAAATAAAAAAACGAATTAAAGATTTTGTACGGTTTTATCAATATTATTTCACCGGTTTGGTAAATGGAGGTGCAACAAACCTGGATTTGATTGGCTTACCTTGTTGCCTGAATTGGTATCAGGGTGGCATCACAATTCAGAGCGAAGCCAAACTTGATAAAAAATGGATCAATTGCTTCTATTCAACCGAGCAGGCGTTTAAAGGAAGGCAAATGCTCGAAGACGCACTTGTGAAAAAATATGATTGGGATACGAAAGAAACAAATTGGCTGAAGCAGACGTCATCTGTGTTACAGCAGATTTATGATAAGATATAATTCGATAGAACGAGAATAGAAATTTGTGATATTTGTTTCTTTGCTGTAAAACTTTTTAATAGATCAGGCTCTCAATATTTAATAATTCAATAATTACAATTCCTTCATTTTCTCAATCGTTTCTTTCGGATTTTCAGAACTGAATATTGAATTTCCTGCTACTAAAATATCAGCTCCGGCTTTAATAATATCAGCAGCATTTTTTAAAGAAATGCCTCCATCCACTTCTATTTTTGCTGACGATTGTGTTTGAGAAATGAGTGTTTTTACTTCCCTTATTTTTTGAATTGAATGCGGAATAAAGGTTTGTCCGCCAAAACCGGGATTCACGCTCATGATTAAAACCAAATCAATATCTGCAATGATATCCTGCAAAAATGAAACAGGAGTTGCCGGATTAATAGCCACGCCGGCATTCATTCCCAGCGATTTTATCTGTTGAATGTTCCTGTGTAAATGAGGGCATGCCTCCTGGTGAATCGTTAAACTGTTTGCACCGGCATCTTTAAATTCTTCGGCATATTTTTCAGGTTCTAAAATCATGAGGTGAACATCAAAAAATTTATGTGTAGCTTTTCTGATTTGTTTTATAATGGACATGCCATAACTGATATTAGGCACAAAACGGCCATCCATTACATCCAGGTGATACCAATCTGCCTGGCTTTCATTCAGCATTTTACATTCTGATTCAAGATGCAAAAAATCAGCGGCTAAAAGTGACGGAGCAATGAGTGGCATATGATTCTTTTATTATTGAATTATTGAACGTTGATTATTGAAAATTGAACATTGATTATTGAACATTGATTACAAAACTTCTACTTCCTATTTACTACTTCCTTGAAGCCGTTGAAGCGCTTCTCTTGCTTCATCATAATTTTTATCATACAATAAAGCATTCTGATAATTTTGAATCGCCTCATCTTTTTGATTCAATTTTTCATAACATTTTCCCAGCCAAAAATATCCCTCATCAAAATTATTCTGAATGGTCACAGCGCGCTCTAAAACTTTGATCGCATCTTTATATTTCATTTCATTATACAAAGCAATCGCCTTTTCACGGTAAGCATACATGTAGGTAAAATCAAGGTTCAACGCGCTGTCCATATACACAATTGCCTTTTGAGGGTCATTCACATAATTATAATAAAGTCCTTTTATAAAGTAGGCGTCTTTGCCTGATTTTGTTTTGTTTGTGCGCAAAAGCTGATCTGCAATTGCAAGTGAATTTTTGTTTTTCATTTCCGCGTACACAGTTCCCAAAGCTGCTAAATAATCAGGAAGCGGGTAGATTTTAATGGCATGCTCAAGCGAATTTATCGCATTCAACGTATCATTATTTTCAAAGTATAAAGACGCTTTAATATTCCACAAATAAGCGCTGCCACTATCTTTCTTCAATTCCTGATCGGCTATGGAAATGGCAGAATCGTAATAACCTTCATTTCTGTAAGCTTCGATCAGGTTCGATTTCAACATGAGTGAATCAGGATGTAATTTTATTTGATCTTTTATTTCCTGGATCGTATTTGCTTCAGAATGTAAGCGCCTGGCTTCTTTATCATTGGATTTGCAGGCAGTGAAAATGCACAAAAAAATGAAAATGAAATAAAATAATTTTGATGACATCATCTTACAAATTTAACACTGAAAATGTGCAAAAGTCCGGCAATTATTTCTTAGCATATTTTCTTTTCATCAACTCATACACCCTTGCCGACAATTCTTTCATTCGCGGTCTTACATCCATTTCCGTAATCGGGGTAAACAAAGCAATAATATATTTTACATCACCATCATCTACGATTCCAACATCGTTGGTAAAGTAACTCCACCATCCGGATTTGTGGTAAAACATGGCACTATGAGGAAGGCCGGTGGAAAGCTTGGTCGTATCTAATTGTCTTCCCAGTAAAACTTTTAATTGTTGGCTCACCCAGGGATTTATTAATTCGTTTTTATAAATCTTATACATGAAGTCCGCGGCGTGTAAAGCACTGGTAACGGTACTTCTAACCGTGTCATATCCGGGATCTTCAAACTTCCTGGACAAAAATTTCCGGGTTACTTCACTTCCATACCAGCCGTTTTCATGCATCGTTTCATTGATGTTTTTTCTTCCCGCAATATCAATCATACAATTCGCAGCTGAATTATCGCTTCTTGTTATCATCAGGTCTAATAAGTAATCAACTGTTACCGTATCGCCGTCTTTTAAAAGCGGTCTTGGATCCCAGCTGATTTCAGAAGTATGGTCCACATCGTTTGGCGATTTTACCACATACGGCTTGTATAAAGAATACTGTTCATTACTGACTTGTTTTAAAATTTCCATCGCCACATACATTTTATAAACAGAGGCAGGATAAATAAAATTTTCCATGTTCACCCCTCCTATCAACGGTTTGCGGCCATTCAAATCAATAACAGCAAATGAAATTTTTTCCATTCCATCATCGCCGGCATCATAAGTCCCATCAAGGTTTACATCATGAACAACTTGCAAAAGAGAATCAGTAAAGCCTTTTTGCTGAATATAATAAGCGGGAATTTTTGATTGCGCAATTGCAAAAAAAGAAACGGAAAGAAAAATAAAAAACGCCAAAAAATGTTTCAAGACAAATTATTTTTAGAGATAAATGTATGAAGAATTTGTTTTTGAGAGTTTGAAATAGACGACAATAGTCTAATCGTTTCAGGAACTTTAAAAGAGTTTAGCAGTTTGGAGAAAACAAAAATCTCATTTATTTGTTTCTTCACTGTTTCAATATTTATCTAACATCTTCCCTTTCTTCCACAATTTTTATGACAGAATTTTGAAGTGATTTGTTGATCATAATTTGGCAGGACAAACGAAGATTAGCTCTTTTTACAGCGCATTTTTCCAAAGTGCTTTTTTCATTTCTATCCATAACAGCGCTTCCACTCATGCCTTCTGCCACTATCAAACAAGTTCCGCATCTGCCTATTCCCTTACATTCCCCGAAATCTTCGACATAAATTTTTTCATTAATAAGGCTCATGAGGTTCCTGAATTCGCCTTCGTAAGTTTCCACTTTTATTTTTTCATCAAAATAAACGAGAGTAAACGCTATGTCGTTTCTGTGAGTAATCATTAATATCTGCTAAACATTGACTTTATAATTTTCAAATAACGGCATTAATCTTGATAATAATTTTTGTTTTCAGGAACAAATAAATTAATCGATTTAACTCTTAAGTATGATTTTACAAAAAGGAACTCGTGCGCCTGATTTTGAATTAAATTCAACTCCCGATCAAAAATTAAAGTTATCAGATCTGAAAGGACAACTGGTTATACTCGCGTTCTATCCTGCCGACTGGAGCCCGGTTTGTAGTGATCAAATGGGCTTATACAATGAAACACTTAGCTTCTTTCATAAATATAATGCACAAATGATAGGAATTTCCGTGGATAGCAAATGGTGCCATCTGGCTTTTTCGAAGCACCGCAATCTTCACTTTCCATTGCTTGCAGATTTTGAACCAAAAGGAAAGGTTTCAAAAGAGTACGGTGCATATAATGAAAAAGAAGGAACAAGTTTGCGTGCATTATTTGTGCTGGATGAGAATGCAACCATTCAATGGAGCTATCTTTCACCTGAAGGCATTAATCCGGGCGCCGATGGCATATTGAACGCGCTGGAAGAACTAAATAAAGAAAAAAATAAAAAATAGTTTATGGCAAAACTTAATACGCCAGTAGGCCCGCGCGATCATATTATTGGCAAACCAAGCGCCCCCATCACCCTCGTAGAATATGGTGATTACGAATGTTCACATTGCGGACATGCTTATCCGCTTATCAAAAAATTGCTGAAACAATTTAATAACGAATTGCTCTTTGTATTTAGAAATTTTCCTTTACAGGAGTCCCACCCCGATGCAATGGCAGCCGCTGAAGTCGCAGAAGCAGCAGGACTTCAGAATAAGTTTTGGGAAATGCATGATTTGCTATATGAACACCAGGATGAACTTGATGAAAACAACTTCGGGTATTTTGCAGAAACATTAGATTTGAAAATGGATAAATTTCAAAATGACCGCAACAGCTCGGCAGTTACGTCAAAAATAGAAAGCGATTTTGAAAGCGGCATTCGTAGCGGCGTAAATGGCACACCTACTTTCTTTATTAATGATAAAAGACTTGATAACTACGATGCAACTTATGAATCATTAGCGGATGCGGTTATGCAGGCAGAATAATCTACTCATAACAAACCATGAAATTTTATTTTCGCACATGAACATTGTTCGATTTTTTAAATGCTCAGCTTGCACAAAGGTTCTTTTACAAAGCCTAAGGTTCTATAAATTAAATCAAAATTTGAGAATTCATAAAAAAGAATACAGAATTTATACCGAATATAAGCGTTACATAGTCCAAACTTTTTTTTGTCGGTATAATATCATCTAATATTTGCACCATAGTCCGTTGGACTATTTAGCAAATAAAGATGGTATTATATCTTTTTCATTTTATTACCCCGAATCGATTGCTTTTTTAGATTTTATAAAAACTGTTTTAATCGTCATTAAATAAGTGCCTGGTATTTTTTACATATCGCCCGAAAAAATCTTTTTTCAATAACTAACTGCCTTGCAATGCTTTAGCAGGGGTTGTGCAACCCCTGCAACTGTTCCGGTGTTTAAAATTCCCCTTGTTTTGTGCCCTCATCAAATCAATTTAAATTTTATGGCACTACAGGTAATCACCTCAGACGATCTTCAGAAATTCAAACAGGAAATTCTTTCCGAAATACAGGCAAACTTTCAGAAATATGAAGCTGCATCCCACAGGAGATGGCTGAAATCCATTGAAGTAAGGAAGTTGCTGAAAGTTTCACCGGGCACCCTTCAAACATTGCGGCTGAACGGAACACTAAAGTATTCCAAAATTGGAGGAATCATTTATTACGACCAGGACCATGTCAATAAGTTATTGCTCAACAGTTTCAACAAACCGAAGGGCGAATAAGCGATTAAGTAGTTAGCTACAAAGCGATTTACCGAAAAACCACCCTGATAGAGCCGTATTTCCGTATCCCGGCTCTATCATTTTTTTAAACTCTTCACTTTTAAAAACAACGATCCATGAATTACATACGCCACCTCCATGCATTTTTATTTCAGCATGTAAAGCGCGACAAGCGCTTAACTGCCAACCATGTAAGCCTTTATATGGCGTTATTCCAGTATTGGAATTTCAACCGCTTCCAAAACCCCTTCCTGATCAAGCGCGAAGACGTCATCAGCATCACGGGCATTGGTTCCCATAATACCTACTTAAAATGCATCAAGGAACTTCATCAGTTCGGATACATTTTATACTACCCGTCAAAAAATAAATTTGAAAAAAGCAAAATTCACATTGCGAGATTAGACG
>JAICYZ010000121.1 GCA_025933935.1 Chitinophagaceae bacterium | reverse complement strand
TGGTCAAACTCCAAGGATTGACGGAACTACGGGCGGACTATATGATTCACGGTGGTTGTATGACGGAACTTATGCACGCGTTAAAAATGTTACCATTGGCTTTACCATGCCGCACAATTTTATAAAGGGAATTACCAATGCCCGAATATATGTGAGTGGTGAAAATCTCTTTTACATAACCAATAAAGATTATGGCGGATATAGCCCTGAATCTCTGAATACTGATGGAGGCGACTACGGCGCCTATCCTGATGCAAGAACTTACATAGTAGGAATTAATATTGGCTTTTAGAATTTTAAATAAAGCATTAACCTAAAGTGGGGTTCAGAATACATTTCAAAAAATAAAAGTAAAATCATAGACATGAAAAAAATATTTTTGGCGATTGTGATACTGGTAACAATAATTGGAACGTCATGTAATAAAGATTACCTGAATGTAAAGCCAACTTCCAGCATTACCGCAGGCAATTTTTATCAGTCACAGCAGGATATACAACAGGCTGTAACCGGAGTTTATTCCAGTCTTCGGGATTGGCCGGTGGACATTTATCTTTTTTTATCCGAGGTGCG
Source organism: Chitinophagaceae bacterium (assembly GCA_025933935.1). Taxonomy (GTDB): domain Bacteria; phylum Bacteroidota; class Bacteroidia; order Chitinophagales; family Chitinophagaceae; genus Ginsengibacter. The sequence continues at coordinate 10,555 of JAICYZ010000121.1, read as the reverse complement.
GTCTAATAATTTTTATGCCGTTTTTGCCGATGCGCAAAGAGATTATTATGATATAAATAATTTCCAGGAAAATGCGCAGGATGCTACAATACATGATACCTGGCAAAGTTTGTATAGCATGGTTAACAGAGCCAATGGTGTACTGGAAAATATTGATAACGTCACCTTTGATGATCCATCTCTAAAAACCCAATACACGGCTGAGACAAGATTTTTAAGAGCTTATGCCTATTTTCAACTGGTTAGATTATGGGGCAAGGTTCCATTAGTAACCAAAGTTATTTCCCCTTCGGAAGGTGTTCAGATAAAGCAATCAGATCCTGCTGATATTTATAAATTTATTACCACGGAAATGGATGCTGTAAAGGATTCCCTTCCCGGGGATTACAACGCGTCCGACAATGGCAGAGTAACGTCATGGGCTGCAAAAGGGATTTTGGCAAAAGTATATCTTACCATGGCGGGCTATCCGTTAAAACAAACAGCGATGATGAATAATGCGAAAGGCTTACTGGAAGATATTATCAGCCACGAAGGAACAACTCCCAAACTGAAGCTTACTCCCAATTATGGAGATTTGTTTGGTTATAAGAATGACAACCTGCACGATATGTTAGAAGTGCAATATGTCTCTGGAGGTTTAGGAGAGGGAAGCACTTTTCCGTCTGAAGTGCTGGGCAACGTAAGTCCAAGCCTTGTAAATGTTACCATACTTAATTCTGCAAACCGTTTAACAATCTCGCAGGATTTGTTAACTAGTTACGATTCCATTGATAAGCGGTTTGATGTATCCATTGATACCTCATACACTACCAATGACAATCCGCCGCAGCACAGCAATGTTCCTTTTTTCAAAAAATTTGTTGATTTTGGCTTAACTACTTTAACCAAGTATGACGATTGGCCGGAAAATTTCCCGTTGTTGCGCTATGCGGATGTATTATTAATGGAAGCAGAAATTTTGAATGACCAATCAGGGCCAACAGGCGAAGCGACAGATCTTCTGAACAGGATTCGTTCAAGAGCCGGACTACCTTCGATAACTCCTGCTACAAAAGAAGAATTTGATTCGGCTTTGACATCCGAATACCGGCATGAATTCGCTGATGAAGGCCAATATTGGTTTTACCTGGTAAGAACAGAAAAAGCGATTCCCGTAATGAATGCCTGGTTCCAGGCGACAGGGCGCAATAAAACAATTGACGAGCATAACCTGTTATATCCAATTCCACAGACCGAAATAGATATCTACCCGGATTTATATCAGCAAAATCCAGGCTATTGATCACTAAAAAAAACAGGTATTAATTTTCTATCATGCAGTATAAACATAGCACCAAAAGGTTACCTGTTTTTTTTATTATTCTATTATTTTCTTTGCCTGGCCATGCTTTTTGCCAGGCAAAAAACAGCCGGCAAACTGAAGATGAATTTGCATCGAGAGCATTAAGATATCATCCGGAAGGCGCCGATTTTGTTATCGACAACGGCAATAGAAGATACAACCGCGCTTTGTATGGTACCCATACTGCCTTTCGTGTAGAAGCTGGTGATCTCCCTGAATTCGCTCTATTCATGCCAGGCATTGGAGGCGATTTTAAACTCGGAATTCTTTCGGCAAATAAGAGCAAATGGTGTAATGATTTTTCGTATATCCAATCACGGTATCGTCCTGGCTCAATGATCTATCATTTGAAAGATAAACTTTTAGGCAAAGCACAAATGGATTTACAATTACTTGCAATGAATAATGCAGAAGGAATGCTGTTACGAATAGTTATTTCGGGAGTTGTTTCTCCGTTGAAGCTGGTGTGGGCTTTTGGAGGTGCAAGTGGTCTGCATCCTTCCAGAAATGGCGATATTGGTGCAGATCCGGAATCCGTTTTCTATCTGACTCCTGAACACTGCCGCAATAATATTTTTACCATTAATGATGCATCATTTGATTTAGAATTTCCTGATAAAAATAAAATCATCTCACTGCAAGGCATCACGCCAATGGATTCAAAATTACAGATAGCCGATGCAAATTATCAGCAATCTCCTGCTTCCTTATTGCAATCTTCTTTTAATAAAACAGCACCGGTTTTAGCCGGACAAAAAGATCTAAAGACAAACGATACTTTATACTTTGCTATCAGGAGAAAAGATCCGTCATCCGTCTTCTCTGTTTCGCAATTGCCAGCTGCTTTTGCAGCAGCAGAACAATACCGCGAACTGCTGGCAGAACGAATAAATATTCAAACACCGGATGTTTTTTTAAATACGATTGGTGGCTCTATCAGCATCGCTGCAGATGCCCTTTGGGAATCCCCGGAATTCATGCATGGTGCCATAGCGTGGCGCATCCCGCTGAATGGCTGGCGTGGCCAATATGCTGCCGACGACTTGGGATGGCATGACCGTTCAAAAACATACTTCAGGGCATATAACAAAAGCCAGTTAACTTTTCCGGATACTAGTATTGTCGATCCGGACTCTACTAAGAATCTGGCGAGGCAGGTTGAAAAAATTGGAGTCGGTATTTTTAACAGTGGTTATGTTTCCCGCTATCCGGATGGTAAAATAGTTGCCAATCATTATGATATGAACCTGGTTTATTTTGATGCCATGTTGCGTCATTTCTTATGGACGGGCGACACGGTTTTTTTACGTGAATGCTGGCCCGTTATCAAACGGCAACTTGCCTGGGAAAAAAGAAATTTTGATGCCGACAACGATGGATTGTATGATGCGTACGCTTGTATCTGGGCAAGCGATGCTTTGGAATATAGTGGTGGCGGTGTAACTCACAGTTCTTCGTACAATTATTTTGCAAATAAGACCGCCGCACAAATTGCGCAAATTTTGAGAGTTGATCCAACCCCTTATCTTAAAGAAGCGTCAAAAACCGATTCTGCCATCAATAAAATTTTATGGATGCCAGGGAATGGCTGGTATGCAGAATACAAAGATGCACTTGGTGAAAAGAAGCTACATCCGGATGCAGCGCTCTGGTCAATTTATCATGCCATTGATTCTGAGGTGCCGGATATTTTTCAACGGTATCAATCGCTGCGCTATATTGATACCCACATACCTCATATTCCCATCCAATGCCACAAGTTGAAAGGGAATTATTTTATGCTTTCCACCACCGATTGGATGCCTTATACATGGAGTCTTAATAATGTGGTAATGGCAGAAATGGCTCACACTGCTCTGGCTTATTGGCAAGGGGAAAGAAGGAATACTGCTTTTGATATTTTTAAAAGCATGATCATAGAAAGCATGTATCTTGGTCCAAGCCCGGGAAATTTTGAGCAGCTTTCTTATTACGATCGTTACCGCGGTGAACTCTATCGGGATTTTGGCGACCCAATAGGAATAACGTCCCGTACATTGGTAGAAGGCTTATTTGGTATTCGTCCGGATGCATTATCGGACACTTTATTGATACAACCCGGGTGGCCGGCAAAATGGAAATATGCATCAATAACAACTCCTGATATTGAAATGGATTATCATCAAAATGGAAATGAAGACGATTATTCAATTCTACCGGCTTTTATTTCAAAAATGAATCTTAAATGCAAGATTGCGGTGAGGGGAAAAAAGCCGGAAGAAATATCAGTGAATGGAAAGAACGTTACATGGCATTCAACCACTTCTATCGGTGAACCTTTCATTGAATTTTCCTTTCCGCTTACAAATAAATATCATATGCACATTAAATGGTCGGCTGGGAAAAAAGCTTTTGCGCAATATGATTCGATTGCAGTCAGCAAACAAACTTTTAAGGTAAAAATTGATTCTGCAAAAATAGTTGATGTAAAAGATCCGCAACAAACTTTATCAGGAATAAAGATAAATGAACATCAGTTATCCGGAAAAGTGACTGGTAGCAAAAATGCACATACGTTATTTGTAGAAGTGTTGCAAAACAATTTGACGTGGTGGATACCGGTAAATTTTTCTATAAGGGCTGCATTAGAAATTGTTGCTGATAAAAAGACCGATTCAACCGGAATGCGGTTCTTTATTCAAAATAACACAACTGAAAAATTTTCCCGCACTGTTTTGATTCAATCCGGAAATTTTTCTGAAAAGAGAAATGTAAGCATTGGCGCTCACAAATCCTCGCCTTCTTTATTTATTCCCTCAAAAGAATTGTTACCCGGGACAAACAAAATAACCATATCATCGGGAAATGAAATTTTGATTTCAAAAGACATTATTAATTGGAACTTACCTTTCATTGAAAATAAACGTCTTCATTTTACCCCGGTAAATATTTCTGCTGATTTTAATGATAACGTCACGCAAATATTTCTCAACAAATATCTTTCTCCGCGTCCGGATGCGCCCACTTTGCAACTGCCTGAACAAGGGATTGGCAACTGGTGCTATCCTTTAATCCGTCCTGAAATTGATGACAGCGGATTGCGTAAATTGGCTTCCTTAACAGGCTCTTTTATGTTGCCTGACGGAATTGTGTTTTCAACTCCTTCCGCAAATGAGGCTCGAAATATTGTATTTACTTCAAACTGGGATAATTATCCTGATAAAATAAATATTGCATTATCGGGCAAAGCAATGCATGCGTATTTTTTAATGGCAGGTTCTACCAACGCGATGCAAAGCCGCATTGTGAACGGACTAATAATCATTCATTACACCGATGGAAGCAACGATAGCTTAATATTAAAAAACCCGGATACGTGGTGGCCGATAGAACAGGATTATAGTTATGATAATTATGCTTTTCAATGCAGCACACCTGTTCCTTATCGTGTGCATTTGCAAACCGGCTTAATTACGCGGCATTTTAATCATTATCAGTCAATAAAAGGATTTACAGATTTAGCGATTCCCGGAGGGGCAGCTACGGTTCTGGATATGCCTTTAAATAAAAATAAAATTTTAAAATCATTGGAATTAAGAACAGTTGCTAATGATGTAGTGATTGGATTGATGAGCGTAACATTAGTAAAAGAATAAGGAAGAATAGATTTAGTAAAATCGATAAAAAGTAATTTAATATTAAGGAGGTAAAATGAAGAAAACCATTTATTTCTTGCTTTGCTGTATTGGCCTGTATCAGGCACAGGCACAAACTTTCACGCACATCGTTTTGCAGAAAGGCGCTCATCCTGCTGTTCGTTCGGCAGCAGAAATCCTGGCTCAGAAATTAAATATCGCTGAAGGAAATATCCTGGAGGAAGCGAATCTAAAAATGCCGGAGCAAGGAACTATAGAACTCGCTTATGGCAAGCCTTCAAAAGCACAACGTTCGTTTATTGGCCAGGATCCGCAAAAGGTTGCTTTCGACGGGTACCTGATTAAGTTTGATGGAAATAAAGCTTTGATATTTGGCAAACGGCCGCGATCGCTTTTGTATGCAGCCGGCGATGTAAACTGGTGGCAAGGCAAAAGGAGTGGAATATATTTAAGACAACCGGATTTTAAAATAAGGGACATTAATAAAGGACCTGAAAATAATATGGCGCAACTGATAGCAAATACAGGAGCCAATATTGTGTTCGATAATATTCATCCGGGGTTTATTACTTTACAAAAATCATTTCCTGAAATATTTAATAATATTCCTGAAAATGACAAAGAAAGATTATTGAAAAATAAAGTCGCAGCAGAACAGCAGGCTTTAAAATTAGCAAAAGCGTGTCATGATGCAGATGTTGATTTTTATCCGTTTTTATATGGAAATGATATTGTTCGCTGGTCGCCTGTTTTAGCAAATGCAGTTTATAAAGTTTATCCGGATATTATGGGTGTTCGTGCCCCTCATTCCTGGGAAAAGGCGACGCTGAATCCATCTCTGCCCATTACCTGGAAAATAATAGACGCGATAGTAGACGAATATATTCAAACGCTTCATGGCGATGGAATGGTCGCTACTTTTTGGGATGAATACGGAATTTACAGCCAGGATAGTTTATCAAAATCGAATAAGATGAATCAGTTCGATAACGAACTGCAAAAAATTGTGGGAGAATATCATAAAGTGTTGAGCAAATATCATCTGCCTTTGATCATGCGCACCTGGTCATCCGGAAGGGCGCATTGGGTAACGTTGCATAATAATGAGGGCGCATTGGAACATCAGTTTGTACACGCGCCCGGTTATGGAGGATTCAGTGGTACCCGCGAATCTGTGTGGGGCAAAGTAATCGATTCACTTCCAAATGATATTCTTCTTCAGACGAAGTCTTACATGTCTGATTGCTTTCCTGCCGCAAGAAATAATACCTTAATAGGAAAAGCAGGAAATCATCCGCAAATCATCGAATATCAGATTACCGGTCAAACAACCGGTCTCTTTTATTTGCCCGCTGCAAATGTGGAATATACCGATTCTACTATCAAAAGGGCGTGGAGCCTGATCGGGAAAAACGGTGGCACCAACGTATTTTACGGAGGTACACATCAGCCTCATTATAATTTATTCAAAGACATTGCCAATAGTATTAATCTTTTTGCCTGGAAGGAATTATCATGGAATGTACATGCAGATGTTGGAAAAATATGGCTTGCCTGGGCAACGCCGGTTTATGGAGAAAAGGCCGCTCCTTTTATCATTAAAGCGTTGCAATTATCTGAACCGATTGTCAACGAAATTTTTTCGACTCTTGGTTTTGGCTGGGATACAAATTCAGGTTTCCCAGGTACGATTTACCGTAGAGAAGTTTTATTGATGTACACCAATCGTTTTTACCTGCCGGAATACAGTCATTTTCTTTTACCAAACAAAGAAAACATTCAACTCGTGATCAATCAAAAGAATGATGCCTTGGAAAAAATTGACAGCATGTTCTCTTTTCTCGAAAAAGCAAAACCGTTTTTATCTGAAACAATTTATACAGAATTAAAAACAAGATTTAACTGGCTAAGATATGTTGCCATAGAAAATAAAGAATTAGAAGTAAGTTACTGGAGATACAGATACTTGCGTTATTTGTATTCGATGCGCACAACAGATACTTCCCAGGTAAATGCAGTTGCTGCTTCAATGAAAAAGGTTGAATATTACCGTGATAGCCTTTTCACTTTTGAACCTGAAATGCAGATAAGCAGTTATGAATTGACGGCAGCGCAAGTGAATCAGATGCAACACATCAGTTTGGGAAATCCACTGCCTTTGATGAAAGAAATTTATACAGAAGCAAAAAAGTACGAGGAAGAAATTACCGGGCCGGAATGAGAAAAAGATTTGTTTAAAAAATAATTCAGCAAAGAAAGAAATATGAATGATTCTTATTTTATTGAAAGTGTGTTAACAAAGTTTTGAAACAATGATTATGAAAAAAATATTCGTTTTTATTTTCTGTTCGGTAATTACCTTTTCGACGCAGGCGCAAACGCATGCACAAACAGAATCGATTCTCAGGAAGATTGCCAGTCGAATTATGGATGAAACTTCTTACAAATTTATCGATAGTAAAACCGGTCAAACGTATGATAGTCTTACAAATGTTCCTTTTTCCTTGAATATAAAAATACAAAGTCGTTATAACGATTGGCATTACACGAACGGGGTATTGAACATTTCGATGCTGGAACTGGCAACAGAACTTCAGGATTCGCAATATGAAAATTACGTGTTAAAAAACATGGAATTCATATTCAATCCTTCCAACTTAAATTTTTTCCGAGAGCAATATGACACCGTTTTGAAGCAGGAAAACGGTCTCGAAAAAGTAAGCCGTTTATCCAATTACATGTTTTATCGAATGATCAGATTGGATGATTATGGAACCATGGCAGCAAGCCTTGTGGATTTATATCAAACTCAAAAAAATCCGGCTTTTAAACGATATTTTGATAAAGCCATTCACACGCTTGAATATGCTGAACCGCGATTGAAAGACGGTACTATCGCACGATATTTTCCTCACACGATGACCATTTGGGCCGACGACCTTTACATGAGTGTTTCACTGCTGGCAAGAATGGGCAAGCTGACAGGTGATACAAAATATTTTGATGATGCGGTAAAGCAGGTCCTTCAGTTTCACCAATATCTGTGGGATAAGGATAAGCAAATCTATTATCATTGTTATTACACAGACACAAGGCACAACGGCGTAGCTTATTGGGGTCGCTGCAATGGCTGGATGATGATGGCGCAGGCGGATTTGCTATCGGTATTGCCGAAAAATCATCCTAAATATGCGCAACTGCTGAAATTATTTCAACAGCAAGCAATTGGAATAGCACGTTATCAAAGCCAATCGGGTTTATGGCACCAGTTGCTTGATAAAACGGATTCTTATGAAGAGACGAGCTGTTCAGCCATTTTTACTTTCAGTATAGCACGCGGTGTGAATCGCGGCTGGCTGGAACCGGATTTTGCCCAGGTCGCTGGTTTTGGTTGGAAAGGAATTTTAAGCAAAATAACTGACCAGGGCGATATAACTGCTATTTGCCCTGGAACCGGAATTGCGCCTTCGCTTCCGGTATATTACACACGTCCGGCAGAAAAAAATACACCAATGGGCGAGGGACCGGTATTAAGAGCTGGCGCAGAAATTTTGAAATTAAAACCGTATCGGGAAATACGTGCTTCTGAAACGTATCGCCTTGTTGAAGACCGTAGTAAAAAATAAAAAACAGAGTTGAATTTAAATTGAAAGCTATGTTTAAAATGTTGTTTTTAGCTGGAATTTTAACTACCCTTTCGGCAGGAGCAGAATATGTATTTGCACAAGTAAGTTACAAATTTGACTTTGGCACCGGCAAAGTTGCAGCTGGGTTTAAACAAGTGCTTGCTACAACAGAATATAATGATGTGCAAGGTTATGGTTTCGATTACAACAGTCAGGTAATCGCCTTAGACAGAGGCGGCAGTGATGCGCTTACCAGTGATTTTTGCACCAGTAACAGTCCGTTCTTTTTCTCGGTAAAAGTACCGGAAGGCAATTATAAAGTATCTGTCACATTGGGAGATCTTTGGCAAAATAGCATCACTACTATTAAAGCAGAATCCCGACGGTTGATGGTAAAAGAAATTAAAACGATTCCTGGAAAATTCACCACAGTTTCCTTTATGGTTAATATCCGCGACAGCCTGCTACCAAACGGACAAAAAGTAATTTTAAAACCACGGGAAGTAAACCAACTCGATTGGGACAATAAATTAACGCTTGAGTTTAGCAACAGCCGTCCGTGCGTTGATGCAATCGAAATACAAAAAGTTGAAAACGCAACCACCGTTTATCTTACCGGCAATTCCACGGTTACCGATCAGCAGTTGGAACCGTGGGCCTGTTGGGGGCAAATGATTCCGTCATTTTTCAAAAGTGATAAAATAGTCATTGCCAATCATGCAGTTTCAGGTTCTACATTGGGGGCATTTGTGGCACAAAAACGACTTGAAAAAATAATGTCTGTAATAAAACCCGGCGATTATTTGTTTGTCGAATTTGCACACAATGATCAAAAACCAGGCGCGCATGAAAAGCCTTATACAACCTATAATGCCTTGCTGAAAAGATTTATTGATTCTGCGAGGGCGCACAAGGCGATTCCTGTATTAGTTACTTCTACCTGCCGCCGTTTTTTTGATTCAAGCGGACATATTGAAAATACACTTGGAGAGTACCCGGCAGCCATGCGTTATGAAGCTAAAAAGGATGGTGTTGCCCTGATTGATTTGAATGCGATGAGCGCTGAACTTTTTAATGTATTTGGCCCTGAGAAATCAAAGCAGCTTTTCGTACAGTTTCCTTCCGGAACTTTTCCTGGTCAGTTGAACGCGCTGGCAGATAATACCCACTTTAATGACTTTGGAGCATATGAACTTGCCAAATGCATGGTTAATGGCATACGGGATTCAAAGCTGGATATCGCAAAATATTTAAAAGGCGAGCCGGTTTTTAATCCTCAGCATCCGGATGATATAAAGAAATGGGATTTACCCTTAACACCCATGTACACGTCAATAAAACCTTTAGGAAATTAAACCTTCTATCATGAAATTTATTAAGTCTGATTTATCGAAACTTTTTGCAATTGCTGCACTTTTAGTATTAATGGCATTTACCTTTCCTGTAATAAGCAACAGTGGTTTTACAAAGTATCAGACGCCTGATTGGGTCAAAGAAGTGGGTGCAAAAGCTGTCCCGACAGAAAAAAAGATTTTCAAAGTAAATAGTTATGGTGCTGTCAATGACGGAAAAACCATGAATACAAAGTTTATTCAAAAAGCGATTGATGCATGCGCGGCGAATGGTGGCGGCATCATTGTGTTCGATACCGGAGAATACGTCACCGGATCCCTTTTTCTAAAGTCAGGCGTGACGCTCAAAATAGATAAAAATGTAAAAATTCTTGGCAGCCAGGATATCAACGATTATCCAATTATTAAAACACGCGTGGCAGGGATTGAAATGCCTTGGCCTGCTGCCCTCATTAATGTATTGGATCAAAAAGAAGTAGCCATCACAGGCGACGGAATTATTGATGGAAGAGGAAAGCCTTTCTGGGATAAATATTGGGCCATGCGTAAAGTGTATGATCCTAAAGGGATCCGCTGGGCTGCGGATTACGATTGTCG
>JAICYZ010000059.1 GCA_025933935.1 Chitinophagaceae bacterium | reverse complement strand
TAAGCGAGAGTAACGCTGGCACTTCGGCTCTTGCTGCATTTTTTATAATGATTTTATCTTCATCCAGTCCGGCTTTTTTTGCAGCAACTGCAATTGCTTCATGTTTATCAGGAGAAATGAAAAGAAATTTTGCGGTGGGAATTTTTTGAGTCACCACTTTAAAAAGCTGCATCAATTCATCTGTAAGATACCAACTGCCCGTAGAGCCAAGATAACTGAAGACGAAATCATTTTCCCCAATATTTAATTGTTTTTTTAGTTCTGATCGTTCCTTATTAATAATTTTTTCCGGATCAAATAAATTCAAATCCACACTGCATGGAATTACTTCCAACGGTGTTTCATTTTTATATTCGTGTGACGTTTTAATAATTTTTTCTGCTGCTTTGGTAAGGCATATTACTCCATCACATTTTTCAATCTGTTCTTTTTCTTTTCGTTTAAAATAATGATAAATCGATTTATAAAGAAGATTATTTTTATTCCATGCGCCCGAATCTACCCGGCTATCTGCATAAAAGTCCCTGACATCATTTAGAAATTTTACACCAAATTTTTCCTTCATCCATAAGCCGACTAATGCCGGTGTGCCGGTTCGGGTATGGATCATGTCAAATCTTTCTTTTTTATGCAGCTTTTTTGCTTTTCTTTTCAGCATAAGCGTGTCATAAACCGTAGAAATTATAGATGGACTTTTATGATAAGGAATCGAAACCCATTTTATTGAAAAGGAGTTTAATAAATTCTCTATTTCATTTTTATAAAAGGAAAATCTTGCAGGTTTTTCACAACTTAAAATAGTGAATTCAAATCCTTTTTTGCTAAGACCAATAAGATAAGGTATTACCTGGCTTTGGCCTAACGGGTCGGTCATTCCATCGTAGGATATGAAAAGGGTCTTTTTCATCTTATTTTAAAATACTCTCGCAAAGAATTTGATCGTAAATAGAATAAAGATTTGAGAGATATTTTTCTTTATTGTAATGTTTTGCTATTTCAATCCCTTTCACAGAAAGCTTATTCAGATTGTATTTTCCTTCAAAAATTTCTTTGATTAAAGCGACAAAAGACATTGGATTTTCTATATCAAAAAATAAAGCATTCCCAAAAGTCACTTCATGAAAAACCGGGAGATCGGATAACAATAGCGGAAGCCCGGAAGCCATTGCTTCAATAGCTGCCATTCCAAATCCTTCATTTTTTGAGCTCATCACAAACAAGTCATGATTCAAAAGTTCTTTCTGTACATTTTCTAACGGTCCATTTAAAATAATTTTCAATTCATCCCGATCTATATCTGCTTGTAATTTCGAATAAACTTCATTATTCATATTTCCATAGATATTTAAAGAAACAGGCAATTCTTTTAAATACCTGAATGATTGGATCAGGTATTTATAATTTTTAGCAGCTTTAAAATTGCCTACAGAAACAAGCTTTAAAGATTGTCTCGGCTTAAAATTTCGTTTGACGCTTTGTTTGAAATACTCATCTGCAATAAAATTTGGAAGTACGAAGGTTTTGTTTGGTTTAGAAATTGTTTTTTTATAATCGGATAATGCTGCATCAGATACCGCGATTAAAAAATGATTTTTGCGAATCGTATTCCTTTCAAGAAACGCCAGTATTTTGCTGTTATTAAAATCATTTTTACTCAGTTCGCCGTGAATGGAATACAAGACGGGAATTCGATGCAGACACGCACAACGCGCTATAAGACTGCTGTAAACCAGGTGCGAATGAACAAGGACCGGAGCATGTTTCTTAATGATTTTTTTTAATTTTAAAACACAAGTAGCCAAAGAGATTTTTCTTTTAAAACCCAAATTGTATCGATGACTGCAAATAATATCCGCTTCATTGAAATCCGATTCTGCTGAAAGGGTAACTAGTATCACTTCAAATTTTATATTTAGCTGCGGAAGAATTCCTACGAGCAACATTTCTGCCCCACCTTTTTTCAGCGTATCAATGATCAGTAACAGCTTTGGCTTTTCCATTTGCTTATAAATTGAACGGCTTTAACGCTGGCGTTGTTTGGAAAAACATCGCCCGTATATTTTTTAAATTGGCAGAAACTGTAACGACTAATACTAAAAAATAACTGATACACACCGATAAAGCGGCTCCATAAGCATAACCATTTTTTATGAAAAAATAATTATTCGTCAAACTTATAAATATTGAAATAACTGACAGCAACAGAATCATTTTCTTGTGCTTTTTGTAAAACATGAATGTGTAAAAGAAATAGGTAACAGACCAAAAAAAATAGCCGGTAGCGATAAGATAAAAATATTTCAGACCTGGATGATAGTTGCTGTTGATAAAATATTTGTACAAAACAGGTGTAAGCGTAAGTACACAAATCAGCAGGATAAAGCAATTACCTACATAAAATACAAAATGCTTTCTGATTTGTTTATAATTCACTTTCTGCAATGAGAGAAGTGAATAAATTTTTGGCATCACATAATATAATAACGCTGAACTACCCAGTGTAACGACTGCAGCAAATACTGCTGCATAACTATAAATACCAACTTCTCTGTTATCAGAAAAATAGGAAAGAAAAAATTTATCAGAATAAAACAAGCAAAATGTACTGCATTGAAGTACAATAATTGGAAAACTATAAATCAGTTCCTGCCGGATGTAAGTCTTTTTTATTTTTCCAAATAAATAATTCTTCTTTTTCAGATAAAAAAAAGCCACAAAAATCAAAACGGTATTTGCGGTAATAATTCCCGTAACCCGGCCTTGCCATCCACAAAAAAAAACAACAACAAGTGTGAGTGAAATGCTGATCTCAATAAACAGTCGGAGTAAAGCCGCTTTCAGAAAAGTGATGGGCTCGTCATTGTTTCTCACAACCGTCAAAAATTGTTCATTGCAAAAATTAAGAAAAGTCAATACAGGTATAATTAGAACAAAACTTACTGGAAAATTATAGGCATGTTTCAAATCATTGCTGAAGAAAAAAAGGCCGCCAAAAGCCAGAAACATAATACAAACCGGCATTATAAATCCGGTAGTAAAAAAATCTTTGAATTCATTGCTTTTCAATTTGAAAAAATCGACGCTGGTCGATTGCACAATTCCCAACGACAAGAAAGGCATCAGAATAAAAACAGAACTGGTAAGTAAACTTAGTAGTCCGTTTTCATGAACCGTCAAATATTTTGGATTAGAATAAATAAAAAGTAATAAAAATGAAGTTCCCTTTATAAAGAAGTTGGAAAAAGTATAGATACCCGCTTTTTTATATGCAGGGCTATTAATCAATGAATAGACTTTTTGAATCATTCTAAATTGAAATAAATAAATAGTGGATTATGGATTTGCAGTAAACAAACAAATAACTCCCTTTTTATGTTTAACGCTACAACTTGCCTTAGATTGTAACGGTAAATCAGAAAATTTACCGAATTCGCGCATTGGAATTGTAATTGCTGATTTAGTGGTTTATCAACATTCTTTCCCCAAATTCCCGAAGAAAGCTTTTCTGTAAAATAAATCCTCTGCGTTATCGTTTTATTAACAACCAATAACCTAATGCAATATGTACAACGATCTAAAAATTGGATACGTGCCATACGCTGCAGATCTGTCGCACCCGGATGACCGCCGCAGATTTCCGTATTTTGCAAAAAGAAATGGGATTACTTATGAAATTGCCAACGCAAATGAAACCTACGATGTTATTTTATTGCCGGCTCCTGCAAATCTGAGTAAATGGTTGTTGTACAAACAAAGAAATCCACGAACAAAGTTCATTTTTGAAATGGTAGACAGCCTCATCTATCAATCAGACGCATTCAATAAAATTTTTAAGGGAGTTGGCCGGTTTGTAATTGGCAAGGAAACTTTGCCTTCAATGGATCATAAAAAGCTTTTGATGAAATGGCTGACAAAAGCGGATGTGGTGATGTGTTCAAGCTCAAAACTGAAATCTGAAGTTGGAAAATTGAATCCAAATGTAGTTTTGAGCCTCGATTACCTGCAACATGAATATAAATTTTTGAAAGAAGATTATTCAGTTAGTGGCAAAATGAAATTGGTGTGGGAAGGGCAGGGCGTGGTCTTACCACATTTTCTTCATTTTAAAGATGTGTTCAAAGAAGTCAGTTCCTTCTGTGAACTTCATATTATTACCTCAGAAAAATATCCGAAATATGGAAATTTTGTGAATAAAAATGTCGAAACAATTTTAAATCAGTTGCCGATAAAAACGACGTTTTACAAATGGGATATTTATAATAACCGAAATATCTTTAGCAATGCAGACTGTGCGATTATTCCTTTAAATAAAAATGATATTTATGGATGGCATAAGCCAGGAAATAAATTGCTTTCGTTTTGGTTTAGTGGCCTGCCGACGCTTACTTCTGATACACCGGCTTATGAGGAACTGGCAAACAAAGCAAATAGCAATAGTTTATGCTCAACGACAGAACAATGGATTACAAAAATCCGTATGATGAGAGATATGAAAGCAGAAGAACGTGAATCATTGGCAAAAAGTAATTTCCGTTTTGCACAAAAGCTTTTTTCTGATGAAAAGCATGATCTTGCGTGGTTGAATATGTTTGAAAATATATCTTCAAACGTCGAAATTATAACGCCGGTAATACACAGGGAAAGATTGTCGCGTGAATCTCTATGGAGAAAAGGCAATTTGGGGCAAAACCCTTCATTCGCCTCATTTTAATAAATACCACTTTCGTTGTTTCTATTCAAATGTCAATCTAAATCCACTAGGGAGCATTACAACAATTAGACAGCATTAATTGAACTATAAGAATTGTGAGGCTTATTATTTATTATATTTTCTTTCTCATTATAAACGCCATCAATATCCAATAGAATGCATAGTTAATACAAAAGGAATAAGTAGCTCCAACTATTCCGTAATGGTCCATAAAAAAGTAAGAAAGTAAAACAAATGACGACGCAAACAGTACCTCGGTGATAATAAATATTCGTGTCATTGCTTTTGCCAACATTAAAAAAGCCAGCAACCAACTACCAATTTTGAAAAAATCGCCCAATAACTGAAACGTAAACAGAGGCTTCATGGGGAGGAATTCAGGAGTAAAAAGCACGTGAATGATCAGGTCACGGAATAGCCAGATGAGCAAGGCGATGGCTGCTACGGCAGGAAGAACAATTTTATATCCTTTAAAAATTTCTTTTCGTAATTCTGATTTAACTTGTATTTCAGATAAACGTGGTAAATAGTAAACGGACAGAATGGATGTAATAAAAGAAAGATAATAATCGGAAATTTTTGTTACTGCCTGCCAATATCCCGCCTCAGAAACTGAAAACTGAAGGATGATCCGGTCTCTCACAAGTATTTGCATTATAGGAGAAACAAAGCCACTTACCAGGGCCATGAATGAATAAGCCGATAGCATTTTTATCACTTTTTTGTCCCAGCTTTTGAAATCCGGTTTCCAGCGAATTCCTAACTTGTTGAAAAAATAAACATTAATGGAAAAAATTACGATGGCAGTAGCGGTGCTCGCAATTAATACCCCCTCAATTCCAAAAGTGTATGCAAAAAAAACAGTGAATGAAACACCGATTAATGATGAACAAATATTGATGACGGTAAATTTTTTAATTTCTTTGAAGCCGTTCAAAATAGCCAGGAAAACAGCATTGAATGATATGGCCATTGTAAATAGTCCGAATAAAAAATAAACGATCCAAAAATCTCTTGTTTTAAAAGCGGCTTCGGATAAATAGCTGCTGGCGGCCATTACAAATACAGAAATGATGAGTGAACTAAAAAAAACAATCAGAAATGCGGTATTAATTATCTGCCGGCTTTTCACCGGATCGTTTTTATGTTCCGCAAGATATTTAACAACGCCGGTAGTAATTGCAGCGGTTGCAAGCATGGTTAAGATCGCTGTGGTGTTTTGAAATTGCCCTACAAATGCAATTCCTTTCGGCCCAATTTTTACCGCTACCACTTTTACTACAATAAAACCACTAAGAAAAGTAATGGCTGTAGAGATGGAAGTGTAAAAACTGGTTTTGATTAAATTCACAATTTATATGAGTTTACCACTTTGCAAACATACTCTACTTCTTCCTGCTTCATAACCGGGCTAATTGGCAGCGAAATAATTTCTTCATGAATTTGTTCAGAGAGCGGATAACTTAATGAATTCCACTCAGCGTAAGCTGGTTGCTTATGTGGCGGTATTGGATAATGGATCACCGTCTGGATGCCGTTTTCTGATAAATATTTTTGAAACATCTCTCTTTGCTTCACGCGAATTGGATATATATGCCAAACATGAGAATATAAATTGGCGATAATTGTTTGTTTGCTGCAAGGCAAGGCAATGAGCTCGTTCTGAATACGATCTGTGTAATATTCGGCGATACTTCTTCTTAACCTGTTGTCATTATCCAGGTCTTTTAGTTTGATGGATAAAAAAGCAGCTTGTATTTCATCGAGACGGCTATTGGCTCCCTGGTAAAGGTTTTCATATTTTTTATGAGAACCATAATTGCGTAAAGCGATGATAACTTCCGCCAATTCATCATTGTTGGTTGTTACTGCACCTCCGTCTCCAAGTGCCCCAAGGTTTTTTCCCGGATAAAAACTAAAACCTGCCGCGTCACCCAGGTTGCCACATGTAAGCTCATCCAATCTTGCCCCATGCGACTGGGCACAATCTTCAATTACTCTCAATTGATGCTCTTTTGCGATAGCATTTATTGCTTCCATATTACAAAGCCTGCCGTATAAATGAACCGGCAAAATTGCTTTTGTACGTGAAGTAATCTTATCTTCAATTTGATTTTCATCTATCAGATACGTATTTATTTTTGGTTCGACCAAAACCGGTTTTAATCCTGCTTTTGACACTGCAAGTATGCTGGCTATATAAGTGTTTGACGGAACAATCACTTCGTCCCCATTGTTCATAAAACCTAATTGTTTATATCCTTCTAATATTAAAGTCAACGCATCTAAGCCGTTGGCTACTCCGATACAATGCCGAACGCCGCAGTAATGAGCAAATTCTTTTTCAAATCTTTTTACACTTTCTCCAAGAATAAACCAACCGGAGTTGAGCACTTCTGCAAAGGCATTTAACAGACTGTTTTTATGCCGTAAATTAATATTTTTAAGATCCAAAAATTGTATCATTGTCTTCTGTTTCTATTGGTTCGTTTCTTTCCATTCATCAAATCCGATTCCTTTCCATGGCATTCCTCTGTCGAACCGATAGGGCCAAGGATAATGCGATTCTCCTGTTTCTCTTGATTTTATTTGGCGAATGTCTTTTACAGGTTTTGCAGGACTTCCCAATACCAATTGATAATCGGGAACGTCTTTTCCTACGATACTTCCTGCTCCAATCAGACAATGTGTTCCAATTTTTACCCCTGGTAACAGCACACTGAATACGGCAATTTGTGAATAATCTCCGACAGTCGGGCCAATACAAACATTTGAAGGAGGAGTTGGATCGTTTGTAAAAACAACATAAGGATAAATGAAAACGAAGTTTCCAATTTTTGATTTTTGTCCTATATGAACATTGCTGTGTAATGAACAATAATGTCCTATTTCCGAAAATCCCTGTATATCACTGAGTGTGCCAATCCTGCAATGCTCGCCAATTTTCATATGTTCTCGTATGGTAACCCTGTGCCCTGTAGTAAAATTATTTCCGATCGTGCTACCGCTGTAAATAATCGTATGACTCCTGATCAAAGAATCTTTGCCAATAATAGTTTCAGGATTTTCATATTCCGCATTCTCATAATAATCACTTAATGGTTCACCGATAATGCAATTATTACAAATGATGGTATTATCACCGATAATTACATTGTCCAGTATAACAGAGTTATCGCCAATTTTTACATTTTTTCCGATTGTTGCTTTCTTAGAAATCTGGACATTAAAATTGTTGAATTTCATTTTAATTTTTTGAATTTTTCATAATCCCTGATATAATCACTTTCTTCATAAGCCATATTTGCTATGCACATTTGTACGGCGTTATGCGAATATTGCATCGTCCGCCAGCAGTATTGCGGAATAAAAAGTCCCTGGCTTGCTGTTTCCAAAATAAATCTTTGCTCTTCTTCTCCGGGCATTTGAGTAGTAACGATGATCTTACCTGCTACTGCCACTAATATTTGCTGAAGTTTAAGGTGTGCATGGCCGCCACGTTTTACGCTTTCAGGTGTAAAATAGGTCCAGTAAACGCGTTTCACTTCAAAAGGTAAATTGTCTTTCTCAGCTATGGAAATATATCCATCTATAGAACTGCCGATTTTTGGGAAATCCACTAATTGCGGTTGTTGATAAGTCATACTCACGAAAAGATGCGTTTATAAGTTTGGTTTTTGAAGCAAATATATATTAGAAACAGAGCTTTTTACCGATGTTTGATGGAAGCAGCGTAACACTGCTTATTGAATCGATCCTGATATTGTCCATTTTACTTCAATATTATTTCCACAACAAGAATAATTTAATTGAGGCAAGCCAGAATCGCTTATTGAAAACGGCCGAATAACATTGAAACTGGCTTTTAAAAGCTTCAATTTTACTTTTTTTGAATCCGGCTAACCAATCGAATTTATTTAAATAAACGGCAGTTTTAGCTCTGTGATATAAAGCATAGCTTTTATACTCTTCGATAGTGCTTAAATGCGAATTAACGATCAGCTTAATTGCTTTTATGTCGTACTTTTTAAAATCGATCCGGTAATAAGAAAGGTATTCGTTCAAATATCCTATGGGAAACCGGCTTGCAATTTTTAAATTCATGTAAAAGTCTTCAGCATACAAGCTTTCATTATAATAACCGACTTCATTAAAAATTTTTGCCCTAAACATGTAATTAACGGGAGGATGAATTTTATTGGTGAATATATCGTCGAAGAGCCAACCACCTCTAAAATTCTTATTTTTTTGAATTACAGGAATTGAATCGCTGTTTACATAATATGTATTTCCATAACACATTGGAAATTCCGGGTTTTTTTCCATAAACTCAACCTGCTTTTCTAATTTATTGAGGCTCCAATAATCATCGGAAGCACAAAAAGCAATATACTTTCCCTTTGAAAATTCTTTTATACCGCGATTAAGCGTTGCTGATAGTCCCCGGTTTTCTTGATGTATTAAATGGAAACTATACTTTTTCCGCAGCTCTTTTAAAACTTTCAAACTATCGTCTTTCGATCCATCATCGATAACAACCAATTCAAACTTGGTATAAGTCTGATTCATGATACTGTCAATACATTCTCTAAGATACTTTTCGTGATTATAGCAAGGTACAATTACCGAAACCAAAGGCTTTTCTCTCTCATTATTGCTGATGTGTGCTTTCATTTTTAAGGGTAATGAAATTACAAAATTTTAAGTTCGCCGTTCAAATTGCCATTCCTGGTTTTCATTTTGAAGATTTAAAAACTTCCTGATACCATAAAATCGTTTCTTTTACCATTCGTTCTACTGTGTAATATTCATTGAATTTTTGATAAGCATTTTCAACGATTCTTTGTCGTTCGGCCGGATTTTTCAAAACATAAATAATTTTTTCTGCGAGTGCTTCAACGTTTCGTTTTTCAACGAGGAAGCCGGTTATATTATCGTCAATGATTTCATTTGCTGCTTCTGCATTAAATGCAACAACCGGTATTTTCGCAGCAAAAGATTCAATAAATACAAGGCCAAACGGCTCAAATAAGGACGGTAAGACAATTACATTGCTTTGTGCGAGGTATTCCGATGGCGACACAAATCCTGTAAATGTAATTTTTTCACGAACGTCGAGGTGCAGGGCAAGCGTTTCTAATTCACTTTTTAAAGATCCTTCTCCCAGTATATATAATTGCAATCCGGGAAAATGTTTAATAATTGCCGGCAGTGCCTGTAAAAGATATCTATGCCCCTTCATTTCTTCAAGACGCCCAACAATGACAATTTTTGGTTGGCCTGCTAAAACCGGCCCTGCTGTACCTACTTTCTTCTCATGAATCCCATGATGAATGTATTTCATCGGCTTTTGCGTCAGTCTTAAACACTCATACATTTTTGAAATGGCAACTGAAATGGCAACGTTATGATCTATTCTTTTAACAACCAGTCTGCTAATTAAATAATATAGATTGTTTGGTATTTTTTTATTCCCCAGACCATATTGAACCAGGTAATTTTCTTCGTAGCCATGTTTTGTCGATAGTAAAAGAAGTTGTTTAAAAAAAAATGTTTTTATGATTACTCCAATTAAGTCTGCACTAAATAAATGTGTGTGAAGTACGTTAATATTATTTTTTCTTAAATAGCTGTTGATTTTAATGGAAAAAGGTAAAATTGAAAATTTTGAGTGGCTTCCCCAAACTTGCGTTTTTACACCTTTATTATTTAGTTCTTCGGCATATTCTTTAAAAAAAATTACTCTGCTTTTAAGACAAATACACAAAAGCTCACAGTCAATATTCTTCTTTTTGAGTTCCGGTAAAAGATCCATTAAATGCTTCTCTGCACCATAAACGCCAAATGAGTAAATAACATGCAGAACTTTCAAAGCTAAATTTTGTCAAAAAAAATACATTTGTTCGGTAAAGCCAAATTCTCAATAATAAAAGAAATTTAACAGGAATTGCAAGGCCAAATCGTTTTAAAGTGAATTGTGATTGAAAATAACTTCTCCTTCAAATTTAGATTCGTCCGTCTTAACGATCTTCTTTTCAGGTATATAAAAATGAGTGGTGCCTTTGAAGATGGCTGAAGCATTGAAATCCGTATTACTATCCTGCGAAAAGCTACAATTGACAAACACAATTTCTTTATTATTGAATACTGGCAAAGCTCTCGAATCAGCATCAAAGCGGCAGTGATCGAAAACGACGTTTTGAGCTTCATAAAATTCACAACGATCCCCAAAAACTTTACCGGTGGGAGACATCTTCTTATCCATGGTGAAGAGGCAATCCTTAAAAAAAGTGGCCTTGCTCTTATCAGAAGAACCAAAAATTCTTTCCACTTTACCTACAAAAGTGCAGCTATCAAATGAAAAACCGGCTGACTTTGGATATGCAGCACTATTGCTGGTTCCGATAAATGTACAATTCTTAAAAATGATGTTATAAGTTTCCTGTCCTATGGAAATTATACCCGGTCCGGCATTGTCATTCACATAACAATTAATAAAATGACCATTCTTAATGATAGAATTTTCCACTTCGATATCAATTCCTGCTGATGGTTTGCTTACTACCGGCAAATTATTATTAAAAGCTTTGCCGGTAGAAGAAAATTGAGAATTGATCACTGTTAAATTATTGCCGCCTACCCATGAAAGGCCCTGCCTTCCATTGTATCTGGCTATTACGTTTTTGATGGTATGCGGGTAAATCGGGTCTGTGTTTTTCAATCCTGTCCAGGCTATAATGATGGCATCCAGGCCACAGTCATGAATATAACAATCTTCTATATCTACCGATTTGTTATTGTACATCCTGATACCCGTTGCCATTAATTGTATTCCTATATCGTCGTCTGAGGGGCTAATATTCAATTTTTCTGAATTGCCATCCAAAGTGAGGCCTTTAACTGAAACCGATTTACAGCCAACAGCGTTGACAAAAATATATCCAGTGGCATAGTATGAACTGCGGTTTCCTTCTTTTCTGATACTATCGGGTAGTCCGGTAATGGGATTAAAAAAGCCGTACTTTAAACCATCTGCAGCTTTTAAAATTGCTTTATAACCCTTAATTATTATCGGTTTTGCGGCGTTTTTAAATTCCAGAATGGGCTCTTCAAAATAAGAACTTCCTGCCAGGTAGCTACCGGATAACCGTTGCTTGCCTACAATATACGTTCCCGGATCAATTATTAAAGTACCACCATTTTTTTGCAGGTATGCGGCAGCTTTTTGAAAGGCTTCAGTACAATTTGTATTGCCATTTGCAATTGCTCCGAAACTCTTTATGTGAAGCGCTTTGGATCCTCTGTTTTTATAAACAGTATGCGATTGAGATTGGGCGGGGACGTTAAAAGCAAATATAAAAAATAAAAAAACGCTATAGATAAAAAGACTTCTATTATAATCCGTATTTTTTCTTCTAATCATTACTTGCTAAAATAAAACAAATACAAGTAAGATTTTAACAACTATCAAAAGCATTTAACGAACCGCAACTATAATTTTTAAACCGTTTTAGAAATAAAACAAAACAACTGATTGAGATTTAATTTGCAACCTCTTCTAATATTTTCTACTTTGCAGGTAATTATTATTAACGATAAATTATTAACGATGCTAAATGTACAGGATTTTGGAGCTAAAGGTGATGGTATAGTAGATGATACGCTTGCCATACAAACAGCAATAAATAGTGGTAACGAAATATTTATTCCTTATGGCACTTATCTTATATCATCTAATCTTACCCTTAAAAGTGATATTATTATTACCGGATATGGCACCTTAAAGGCAAATGCTGATGGCCTTAATGTGTTTACAAGCGGAACCGCCGGTATTCAAAATGTTCAGATTATTGGAATCACAATTGATGGCGGTGGCCAGGTAGGAGGAGTGGTGGATTCGGGATTTAAAGGCGTCGTCGGTATTTATTTAACTAATTCCTCCAACATCATTATTGATAAAGCCTATATAAAAAAACTGTGGTGTTATTAATCCTGCTGATCCTTATACAGATGCAGGTTTTGGTGGATTTGGAATTTATACAGAATGCAGATACGGTCAAACCACAAATATTAAAATTATAAATTGTACTATTGAATATATTGCAGGAGGAGGAATGAATGCCGGAGATGGGATTGTAATTAGTGGCTATAATTCTAACCTGGCTATTGTACCAGAAGATGTCTTGATAAGCAATTGCTCAATCAATATTGTCGGAAGAAATGGCATTTCACTTGCCGGCGGGGAGTCAATATCGTCCTTAGCAAAAGATATACGTGTTGTAAATAATTATATATCAAATACTCAATTATCAGGATTGGACATTGAGGATGGCTCAGATATAATACTTTCAGAAAATGAATTTTATAAATGTGGTAACATATCATATTATTATAATTATGATTCTACCTATCCAGTCACTTATAGATTAAGGACTGCTATTGCAACAGGACAAACCTCAAACGATATTATGATATCGGATACAATTATAAAGAATTGCAATAATGGCATTACCTATGGAGTTATGCTTAATAAAATAACCAATGTTTTTATTTCTGATTCTGATACAACAGATATTATCCAAGGACTAGCAAATGCTGGTGATTTAATAATAACTGGTTGTCAATTTACTTCTAATAAGGATTGTTTTAACTATTATTCTACCTCTCAAAATAATGTACAAATTAGTAATTGCTTATTTGAGGGCCCTGTTAAAATTATAACATTACAAAAAGGAACTTTTTCTAATTGTAAATTTAAAAATGGATTCGTTTTTACGAACCCTGGTAGTGAGAATATTATCTGGGATAATTGCGATTTCTTCAGTACTAGTGCAGGCATAGGGATTAATATATCGGGTGGGCCTTATTTCCAAATTAAAAATTGTATGGTGGTAAATTGCTCTTTCAATAATTTATCAACAGGGATTACATCTGATTATGAAAATATTATTGGATGGCAAATAATTAATTGCATATTTGCAAATATAACTGGGTATGGTATAAGACACACAAATTCAGCAGGGGTAGTTTCTTTTAAAAGAATATCTGGAAATAAATTTATAAATAATCTTACAGCAACTGGAGAGGCCATTAGCATTGTTCAATCTAATCCAAGAATTAATATATTCCAAAACTATTTTGAATTTTTTGCAACTTGTATCAGTATAACAAATGTTGTCTCCGGAACAGATTTATTGGACGCAATTGTGAGCGAAAATCTAGCTATAAGTTGTACTAATGGAATTATCATTGCAAATTCTACAGGCAATTGGGACAGGTGTATAGTAACATATAATAACATGTTTGGCTGTTCGAGCACTAAAATTTCATTAATAACAGGAGGTAATGCAAATGGGATTGTAGGAAATAATATTACATAGAAATTTTTTATATTAATAAGTAAAAAGTTTGAATGTTAGATGAAAATATAAAAAGCAATCCCATTTTAAAGACGCCTAAAAAGATTGATTTTAAGATATTGGATGGTCTAAGAGGTATTGCCGCTATATATGTCGTTTTTAATCATGCAAGAGGGAATCTTTTTATCGGCGGTGTGAAGTATGCTCAGATAAAAAGTATTGCGGATTGGAGTATTACTGAAAAAATATTTTTTTCTGCTTTAAGATTGACATCATTAGGGAGAGAGTTTGTTATTCTATTTTTTGTGATATCTGGATTTTCAATTGCCTATTCCTTAAGTAGAACTAAATCAAAAAAGACATTTTATTTAAGAAGGGTAATACGCATTTATCCACCTTACATTTTTGCATTAATTTGGGCTTATGTTGTGTTTATCTTATTGAAAAATTTTACTCCTGAAACTTTGCCTTCCGGAAGTAGATCTGTTTTTTCATCCTTAAAAGCAACGCTGTTAAATTTGTTTTATGTGGATAATGGAAGTCTTATTATACAATTCTGGTCACTTAAATTTGAAGTAATTTTTTATATTTTAATTCCATTTTTTATTTTAAAGAAAAATTTATACCTGATTACCTCTTTAGCTATTGCAATAATTTCTGTATTTATCAATTGGCACGGACTTAGCGGAAATAGTATACTAACTCAGTATTTTCTTGATTATAATTTTTATTTTGCTTTGGGAATATTTTGTTTTCATTATTATACTACAATAGAGTGTTATTTAGTTTTTAAGAATAAAATTCAATTTCTTTTAGTTTCAATTATCTTGTTTTTAATGATGGTCGTTTTTAAATTTTGGACCAATTTTGATCAGGATAAGATTACTTTTTTTATTGCAGGATTATTTTCTGTAATCCTACTTTTCAATTTTCTATATCATAATATTAAAACCAAAACCCTTATGTTTTTTGGGAAAATAAGTTACACTATATATATTACACACTTTGCATCTCTAATGTTGTTTTTAGGTATCCTGTTCAAAACAGGAGTAATTGGCTCAGTCGAAATACAAAATAAATATCTTTGGCTTTTAGCTGTTCCTTTCTCTCTAATTCTTAGTTATTTTTTTTATCTAATAGCTGAAAAACCAACAAAAAATATTTTGGTTAAAATGAGAAAGAGTGATAAATGAACGAGATCACAATAAATTCTTTTTACCACTATCAAACTTCTTTTTAAAGAAAATTGAAAATACAGCAATAAACCAAACCCATGGAACCCAAAAATCGTGTACAACATAATAATGTATTATTCCTGAGATTACTGCTATATTGAGGAAAAAACCAATTTTCGATTTAATTGAAAGAGTATAAAAAGAAATGTATCCGAATAAAAATACTAAAAGGAATAACCCAATAAATCCTAATTCAAAAGTAACATTATAATATAAAGATACTACAACATGCCAGCCATCAACTCCTATTATATCTGTTGCCGCAGGTCCTTGTCCAATCATTTTTTTTAATGGACTAAACCTTGAAAATGTACTGTTGAAAAAATCAATTCTACTCTGCCTGTCATACATAGAATATGAGTTCATTTTTTCTGTTAGAGACAATAAAACGGAAGAATAAAGAGATAGATAATTATTTACAATATAAGTAATTATTAAAACGATAAAAATCTTTAAATAATAAAAACACGATCTATGGGTAAAAAAATGGAATATTTTTTTTATATAAAGACAACAAGAAATAAAAATTGCAATAGGAAACGCAATAAAAGTGGCACTGCTTGCAGCAAATATGAAACTAAGAAAAAGTGTTATAGTTAAAAATATTTTTACACCTTTTACCCATTTACAATATCCTGAAAAGAAAATATAATAAATTGTTACCGGGGCAAATACTTCTAACATCTGAGTATAAACGCCCGATTCGTATGCAAATCCTCTGGATCTATAAAAAAGGGATAGTACGACTGGGGTATAAGGGTCAGAATATATCGATGGTCTAGGAATAAAATCATTCAAGTTTACTCCAAAGGCATTGCTGGAGATAAATTCGACATTTCCATACAATGCACTTATAAGAGTTGTATAAGAAATAAATTGCAGTATCCTTTTTAATAACAGATTCTTGTCCGGGATAAGGAAAAGTGTAAATTTTATTGCTATATAAAAAAGTAAAAAGGTGGATATGTATGCTACGGTATGATTAAAAGATATAGCAATACCCACACCATTTATTAAAAATGAAAAAATACTAAGAAAAAGAAAACAAAGAATTATCAAAATATCAAACCCGAAAAAACCTGAAGGCAATTTTCCGGTTTTTACTATGTTTGCTGCCATTAAAATGAATAAGAATACTGCAAAAATCAAAGGAAGTGAGATCGTGCCGGTAAATGCAAATGCTGATACAAATGGCATCGTAAAAATATAAAGCAACAACAAGATATAACTTACATATTCTATTGTCAGCCCTTTTTGTAACCTTGCCCCAGGTTTATCATTTTGTAATATATCCATAATTTATAGTAAAAGTACAAACGCCTCAGAGAAGGCAATTGATAATACCCATGTTGTTTTAATATCTCTATTCTCTCTGAATTTATTTTGCCGCTTGCTGTAATACTCATATTGTGTATCCTGAACTTTGATATAAAAATATTAAGATGTTTTCCTT
>JAICYZ010000434.1 GCA_025933935.1 Chitinophagaceae bacterium | reverse complement strand
GGGATTGAATACAGTGGCTACCTACGTTTTTTGGAATTACCAGGAAACAGCGCCGGGTGTTTGGGATTTCAAAACCGACAACAGGAACATTGCTGAATTTGTAAAAACCGCGCAGGAAGTTGGATTGTTTGTGATTCTTCGTCCGGGCCCGTATGCCTGCGCTGAATGGGAGTTTGGAGGCTATCCCTGGTGGTTGCAAAAAGAAAAAGACCTGGTGATCCGTGCGAATAATATGCCGTTTTTGGATTCCTGCAGAACGTATATTAATCATCTTGCGGCGCAGGTAAAAGATTTGCAGATAACGCATGGCGGCCCCATCATTATGGTGCAGGCCGAAAATGAATTTGGCTCTTATGTAGCACAACGTAAAGACATTCCGCTGGAAGAACATAAAGCGTACAGCGCCGCTATCAAACAAGAATTACTTGATGCAGGATTTGATGTTCCGTTATTTACGTCAGATGGAAGCTGGTTGTTCAAAGGTGGCACAATTGCAGGCGCATTGCCCGCCGCAAACGGAGAAGATAATATTGATAATCTAAAAAAAGTGGTGAATGAATATCACAATGGCGAAGGCCCTTACATGGTAGCAGAATTTTATCCGGGCTGGTTGGATCATTGGGCCGAACCTTTTCAAAAAGTTTCAACAGAAAGCGTAGTGAAACAAACAGAAAAATATTTGAAAGCTGGTGTTTCCTTTAATTATTATATGGTTCATGGCGGAACAAATTTCGCATTTACCAGCGGTGCCAATTATGATAAAGAACATGACATACAGCCAGACATCACAAGCTATGATTATGACGCGCCCATAAGCGAAGCCGGATGGGCAACACCGAAATATCTTGCGCTTCGCAAATTATTCCAGGCGAATGTCTCTTATAAAATTCCGGAAATTCCTGCTCAGATTCCGGTCATAGAAATTCCTTCTATCAAATTAAACAAATCGGTTGATCTGTTTACTTTTAAAAATGTTATTAAGCCGGTGGAAAGTGATACGCCAAAAACGTTTGAAGATTTAAACCAGGGATATGGTTATGTTTTGTACAGCAAACATTTTACACAGCCAATTAATGGGAAATTAGAAATAAAGGGATTGAGAGATTATGCATTGGTTTATGTGAATGGAAAAAGAGTTGGTGAGCTGAACCGTTATTATAAAAACTACTCCTGTGAAATTGATATTCCTTTCAATGCGACGCTCGATATTCTTGTAGAAAATATGGGAAGAATTAATTATGGTGCAGAAATTATTCACAACCGGAAAGGAATCATCAGCCCGGTAACTATTGCTGGAAATGAAATAACCGGCAATTGGAAGATGTATAAATTACCGATGGATCATCAACCTGATTTGCAACATAACGGTAATGGATATACGAAAAACCAACCGGTAATTTATAACGGTTCATTTATACTCACAAAAACCGGCGATACTTTTCTGGATATGAGTAAATGGGGAAAAGGAATTGTTTTTGTAAATGGACACAACCTTGGCCGCTATTGGAGTGTAGGTCCACAGCAAACTTTATATTTACCAGGTTGCTGGTTGAAAAAAGGTAAGAATACTATTGCTGTTTTTGAACAGATAAACGATGTAAAACAATCAGAAATAAGTGGTGTAAAAGAGCCGGTGCTCAATCAGTTGAAAAAGTAGCCGTTGCGCCGGTCGCAACCACGGATCAAACCGTGTTTAAACTAAGAAGTATGAGGGTAAATACACTTTGCTTATCTTCGTAAAAAAGAAAGTATAATGACATCTCTAACTATAGATAATAAAAAATACGTTCTGATCCCTGAAGAAAATTACCAGGAATTGCAAAAAAAAGCTGCCTTAAAACAGAAAACAGAAAAAACGTTTTCTATTGAAGAAGGGCGGGCTTACAGCAAAAAAT
>JAICYZ010000444.1 GCA_025933935.1 Chitinophagaceae bacterium | reverse complement strand
TGATTTGCCATCTATGATAATGTACTCAATGTTTTTATAAGTTTGATTGATTACGCTCTCAATAGTCTCAGCTACAAAACGCTCGCTGTTTTTACAAACAGTAATTATTGTAATTTTTATTGGAAGCTGCAAAATAATTTTAAGTTAGTGGTTTATAATAGAGCTGGCGTTATTTATACTTCTCTTAAAAAAATCATTTCCACCTGCAATAATCTGCCGTTTCTCGGATCAGAAAACCCACTCTCAAGTGAACACAAATAAAATCCTTTCGATTCAATAAATTTTTTCATTTCATCAAATAACTTTTCTTCTTTATAAAGTGACACATAGGATGATTCAAGTTCTAAAGCATAAATATTATTAAAGCAATCTTGTGCGCCTTGTAATATTTTCCATTCAAAACCCTGTGCATCAATTTTAAGAAAGAATCGTTTGTTGAAATTCATCTCTTTCAGAAAAGTATCTAAACGATTCACTTTAATTTCTTCCTTTGATATGTATTCTGTTTCCGGAACAATATCGACCGAAAGTTTATTCATATCGAGAATAGAACTGCTGACAGAATTTTTAGAAACATTAATAATTGCGTTTCCATCCATATCACCTAATGCAATATTAAAAGTCTTCCATGCAGAATGATTTGTTGCTTTCTTATGTAATTTGTTGAAGGCTTGGGATTGTGGTTCAAATGAGTAAATGGTGCCTTTAAATCCTGCAGAAGAAAGCATTTTTGCATATTGTCCAGTATTGGCGCCGACATCGAAACAATCATTTATATTATGATCCTTTAGGTATTTAAGTAACGAACGAAAACCAGGAGTAGGGAAGCGTCTGAAATCGAGTCCTCCTTTATGAAAAAGATTGTTGACTTTGGTGTAAAATTCTATTTTTGAAAGCAATCCGCTGAAGTTTATATATCTGAAAGTTGGTAAAAAAGTTTCGCAAATATAAAATAAAAGAAAACGGGTGATTTAAAAGAACATTCGGGTTAAATAAATCGGTCTGGCAAATAATTGTAGTAATCCTTAAAAGGCTTTTTTATACCGAAATACAATCGCCAAAATAAATAGGATCATAAAAATAAAACAAGCGACAGTAGCAAAAATAATGGCTGTAACTAATTTACCCGGCTGAATCTTTTTCATCGGGTAATTAGCGGCATCGATTATTTGCATCAGGGGAATGCTTTTTAAATATTGAAAGCGCGCCATCTCCAGATTTTTATACAATTCCGTATAAGCGCTTCCATATACCTGGGTATTAATTTGATCCTTTAATATCGGTACCTGGGCATTTGCAAATGCGGTATTCATATTGGCATCCTGGGTAGAAGCTCTGTTTGTAATTGTCGCATCCAATTTTCCTTTAACCGTTGGCAAAGCTTTTTCTAAAATGGTCAAAGTTTCTTTTGCCTTTTTGCTGCGGATATCTGTATAAAACAAATTGGTCTTTTCTATTAAATTATCAGTAAAAATCTTCGCAAATTTTTCATTTTCATTACTTACCATCAATTCGTAAATATTGAGATTTTTATTTGGCCTTCTTGCAGTGATATCATATTTTTTAAAGACTAAAAAAGTATTGTAAAGTAAACTATCCTGCACATAAGTAAAGGAACTGCGCGGTTGTCCCGGATAAAAATGAATATCAGGTTTTTTTTTCTTCTTATCTCCTTCATTTTGAAGATAATATTCGATGAGTGTATAAGG
>JAICYZ010000212.1 GCA_025933935.1 Chitinophagaceae bacterium | reverse complement strand
ATGCTTGACGGAATTACAGACATAAGAAATATTGGCGCATTGGCCAGAACTGCTTACTGCTGCGGCGTCCATGCGATTGTAATTCCTGAAAAAGGGGTAGGAGCGTTGGGAGAAGATGCGATTACCACTTCCGCAGGAGCATTGGAAAATATTGCTATATGCAGGGTAAAAACTTTACACAATGCAATTGATGAAATGCATTTGAATGGGATCAAAGTTTTTGCAAGTGAGATGACTGCACAGGAAAATGTTTTTGAAATAAATTTCAAAGAACCTTGTGCTATAATCATGGGAAGTGAAGACAAAGGAATTCAATCTTCATTATATAAATTGTGTGATGCAAAATTTAAAGTCCCCATGCAAAAAGATTTTGAATCATTGAATGTTTCTGTTGCTGCAGGAATGATTTTGTATGAAGCTATGAAGCAAAGGATGATTTAATTCAGGCTGATATTTAGATTAATCCCCGTTTGCTGAAGAACAGGAATTTTTTCCATTTTAATATAAGCGGTTACCTTTATTGCGTTCAATTTGTTTTTTCCCGCGGCAATGAACAATGGAATACTTCCGGCTGCGCATGCAATACTTATATAGATTGGAACCATACCCTGATTTCTATGTGGACTATTAAAATCTAAATTATGAGACTCATAAAGCGCTGTTCCTGCAAAAATCGCCATGCCTCCAATTAGTAAAACCCATGCCCCTACTCTTTGATTTTTGCTTTTTTGCAAATAATATGCTTTTGTAGAATTATCTTTTGATGTTGAATCGGAAAGAACCTGTGAATATGTATTGCTGATCAACAAAAGCAAAGCGAAAAACAGAATAATCTTTTTCATAAAATTTATAATTTTTTAGTTGAGAAAATTGATTAAGAATATTCAGGTATTTAATCAGTTCTTGGATAAAAGGAATCACCGTTTACTTTATTGTTGCTTTTGGTTTCTCGGTCAAGAGCAAATTTTAATCCAATGATAAAATTTTCATTTTCCTGAGGCAAATAACGATTAGACAAATTTTTTGAAGTAGTCCTTTCTGCGAAAAATTTGAAACTATGCCATCCTGCTGCAATCATTATCGAAGGCTCCCATAATATTGAGGATGGATGAATACCAATTGTGTCCAGCACTTTCCTGTTTTCCCCATTTTCCTGGATGGAAACATTGTTTTGATTCATCTTTAAATTCAAGGAACAAAACCTGGAACCTACAGCTATTTCAAAAGTTTGCTTTTTTGAACTATATCCAAAAGATGGCTGAATAAAATATTTGATGATACCAAGCTTCGCAGTTTGATTGTAATTATAGATGTGATTTTCAGAACCAGTCCCAGCACCTGCATATGTTTCAAAAACCCATATTTTATTTATTCCAAATGCCTTATAATAACCGGCACCCAGTTCAAAATAACTGCCATGGCCTGATTCTTCATGAGAAGTATTTGATGAATAATTATCCGGAACAAGTTCACTTTTACCCGCAAAAAAAGAATTGAGCATAATGGCAATCTTAGGAGTGGCAGAATATGCAAGCTGGATATCACCGCCAGTGTAACCATCTCCTCCTCCAATGCCTGCCTTGCCTTTAAAAGTGTGTTTTTCTTTGAACAAAGGAATGTTTTCGGAATTAGGCGCATAATAATAGTGTGTGCAGCCAACCAGCGATAAAATCAAAAAAAGAAATATAAAATTTTTAATGATTTTTAAGTTTTATAATTAATAAATAAGTGTTTTATTTTGTTTAAATCAATGAGCGAAATGAAGAATTGGAATTCTCATTATTTCTCGCTTTGCTGTAATTTCTGTTTCAAAATGTTTTACGTTTTAAAACAAATTTTATCTAAAGCTATTATCCAATGAAAGCGATTCCTAATTGCTTTTTAACGCTCAATTCTTCAATCAGTTGCGTTCCCGCATCAATAAAGCAAAAGTGGAAATTTTTATTACTGCTTAAAGAATCAAGGAACAATTTTCTTTCCATTTTAATGAAACATTCAAAGGCCTGGCGGTTGATAATTTTTCCCTTCTGAGTTGTTTCTCAATAATTTATTGAAAATACTTTTTCGCATGGTTTCATACTTGTTTTTGTTTCCATGAATAATAAATGTGTTATGCGATAATGCCCCTGCTATAACGCCAATAAGAGCGCCACTTACGGCACCAGCAATTCCCAGACTAAGGATAATCTCTCCGGGCGAAAAAAGTTGAAAGCCATTATCGTTTTCACTTTTTGAACCTATTAATCCGGTTGCAACTCCTGCAACCAATCCAATTAACGCTCCATACCCAGCACCTCTTCCTATTGCACCTTTTCTTTGAATGATTACCTGTTGCAGTTGATCATAATTATAAGTGGAAGAGAAATTAGTTTTGTTATTTATGCTAAAGTAAATAGGTGAAGAAGATAATTGCAAACCGGAATCTGATAAATTAGCAAGATAGCCATAGCCATTGTAATAGTTTTTTGTCTTATTCGTAAAAATAGTTGCTTTAAAAATTCTTTGTTTTAAGTGGAGCGTGTCACTATTATTTTGTTGGGCATTCAGATTTTTACACATGAATATTACCGGCAAAAGATACAGGACGCTTATCATTGTAGAGTTTAAAACCCTGGTTGACTTTTGCATAATTGAATATTTAAAAGGTTATAAATTGGCATTTTAAATTTTTATTATTCTTCTGTTTTCTTTAGAATAAAATGAATGGTAAAGAAACTTCGTTCAATATCTACACTGCTGCAGATTCCATTCTTATAATTGAAATTATTGAATTTATTATCAGGAAGCTCGAGCCTGTACCTGCTTTCAGATACTTTTACAAAATTTAAAAACTTTTGATAATGGGTAGAATATACTTTTACGCTTTTACCCGGGCTATTTGTATATAATTGCAGCGTATTAAAACGTACAGGAGTAGAATATTCTGAATCAATATTACCATCACTGATGAGTTTGAAGTAATTTCCATTTGCCCATACCTCATTGATAGTTTCTTTCCCATTTTGTTTTTGATAAAAAAATGAATGCATCATAATACCATTTTCAAAAGCTGCATTCTCAACAGAGTATGATTGATAAGAGAAAATGTATCGGGTTTTTACTTCCGATTTTAATGTATAAAATTTTTGATTATTTTTTATCGTTTCTATAAGAAGAATCTGTCCAATGCGGCTCCCATTATGCAATACATCATAATAAAATTTCTTTTCCTGGCATTTGGAAACCGGATAAAAAAACAGAATCATAAACGCAATCAATAAAAACCGGTTTACTAATTCTTTAAGTTTTATTTTATAATATTTCATGATTTTATTTTTTGGAAAAAATTATAAAATCGTTGAAACGAAATACCCATTATTTGTTCTTTTGCTGTCTTCTGAATTGCTTTTTGTGTCCTTCTCTTTTAAAATTTCCTTTTGCAATTGTTTCGATGTTTTTGAGCTGCCATCCGGGCTCCATCCAGGTGAATCAAATAAATAGTGGAAACGGTCTTTCCAGTTTTCAGATTTTTTTATATCATTCAATAAATTTTTCCATCCGTCTAATTCAATTACAAACGGATTAGAAGAATGGATGTCACATGTAAGACCATACTTTGGTTTGAAAATCTCCTCCTGGTAGGTTCCAAATAACTTATCAAAGATGATCATAGTGCCGCCATGGTTTTTATCCAAATAAGCTATATCGCTGGAATGATGTATGCGATGATGAGAAGGCGTATTAAAAAATGCTTCAAACCATTTGGGCATTTTATGAATGGTTTCTGTATGAATCCAAAATTGATAAATGGCGCTGATGGATTTCATAAAAAGAACCATGTAAGGTTGGATTCCAATAAAAGGCATCCATGCCCAAAACAAATAAGAACCGGTAAACCCGCTTGTCCATGTTACACGCAATCCGGAGGTTAAAGTAAACTTTTGGGAAGAGTGATGTACTTTATGCGATGCCCATAAGAACCGTATTTGGTGGGCCATACGGTGATACCAATAATAAGAAAATTCATCAGCAAAAAACAGAAAAGCCCATATCCACCAATAATGAGGTGAGATTGTAAAAATCCTGAAATGATAAATGACGGCAAACAAATATAATCCGAGCCCGTTGGCGATTGTAGAGAGCGGAAAATTACATAAAACCATAACAAAGCTGGAGATAAAGTTATTGGTGTCTTCGCGCTTTTCCTTCATCAGAAAAACTGATTCTACAATTATAAGAACAATAATTACCGGCAGTGAACGGTATAATATAGTGTAATCAACATGCATTCTACTCCAAATCTATATTCGCCTGAAAGCCATTCCTAATTGATTTCTGTCCCCTTACTTATCTTCTTGGTAAAAAATATGTGTTCCAAAAGCAGTTTTAATTCCTTTGAAGTATATTTAAAAAAAAGCACATAGTTCTCATATTTTTTAGTGAATTTTACTAAACTTTCTGAGCCACTTGGGATTTTTTACTAAATCTTGTTTATGGAATCAACAGGTGCACAACAGGTTTTTTTTGCTCATATAAAAGGATTGTTACCTCCTCACATTTCTTTTGTAGATGAGATAGCGGAAGTATTAAATATCAGTAACGATAGCGCTTACCGCCGGATAAGAGGAGAAAAGCAAATTGCATTAGAGGAAATTAAAAAGCTTTGCGTAAAATACAAGATCTCTCTTGACCAATTACTGCATCTTAATTCTGAATCTTTAGTTTTTTCGGGTAGAGTTGCAGATCCGCAAAATTTTAATTTTGAACTATATCTTCAGGACTTTCTTCGACAACATGAAATAATTAATTCTTTTGAGCAAAAAGAATTACTGATTCTTCCCAAGGATGTTCCTGTTTACCATTATTATAATTTTCCGGAACTCGCTGCCTTTAAATATTTTTTCTGGATGAAAACTATCTTACATTATCCTGAGTACTCCAAAACACTCTTCAATCCTTCAATTATGACAGAAAATATAATGAAGACCGGTGAAAAAATTCTTGCCACTTATAATAAAATACCTTCAACAGAAATATGGAATGTAGAAAATATTAGTGCTACTTTACGACAGATTGAATATTATAAAGAAGCGAATGTTTTTGAATGCAAAGAGGATGTGTTGAAGATTTTTGATTGCCTTAAAAAATCGATTGATTTTGTAGAAATGCAGGCAGAAGCAGGTTATAAAATAAATCAGCCGGGCAAAGGGCCGCAACAAGCAGCGCAGTTTAATTTATATATCAATGATTTTATTCTCGGCGACAATACCTACCTGCCTATCCTTAATGGCAAAAAAGTAGTTTTCCTAACTCACACTCATTTAAATTACATCAATACAACCGATGTTGCATTTGCTGAATATACTTACATGCATTTTCAAAATATCCTTCATAAATCTACACTTATAAGTATAGTTGGCGAAAAAGAACGTATCAGATTTTTTAATACGATTCGTAGAAATATTGAAGAAAGAAAAACTATTGTTTTAGGTAAGTAAAAGTTATAGAATGGGAAAAAATTAATATTTTGCCGGCAACAAATTTGTTTCAAGCGAAATTTTCAATTTCCTCTTTTAAAAATCAGTAAGATTAAACGATGAAGCAAATAAGGACTTCCATATGGTCCTTTAAGATTGAAATATTATGCGCCAACAAACATCAAAAATCGAATATGAAAAACCTCAAATCAGACTCATAGAATGTCCCCGTGATGCCATGCAAGGGTGGAAAGAGTTTATTCCAACAGAAAGAAAGATCGAATATATCAACCAGTTATTAAAAGTCGGTTTCGATACAATTGATTTCGGCAGTTTTGTTTCTCCAAAAGCAATCCCTCAAATGGCGGATACTAAAGAAGTAGTCGGTGAATTGTCAACAGTGAATTCCAATACAAAGTTATTGGCAATTATTGCAAACACCAGAGGAGCGCACGATGCAGCAAGATTTGAAAAGATTTCATACCTCGGATTTCCTTTTTCAGTTTCACCCACTTTCCAAATGCGTAATGCAAATAGTACCATTGAAGATTCGTTGGAAAGAGTAAAAGAAATAAAAAGTATCTGCGATAAAAATCATAAAGAACTCGTGGTTTACATTTCTATGGCTTTTGGAAATCCTTATGGTGATGAATACACTGAAAATATTGTTTTGGACTGGATAAATAAAATAGTAGGAGAGGAGATAAAAATTATTTCTTTGGCTGATACCGTAGGCCTTGCGGATCCGTCACAGATAGCCTCACTCGTAAATAAAACCATTTCGACATTTCCTGAAATTGAAACGGGTGTTCATCTTCATTCAACGAGTTTAAACTGGAAGGAAAAAATTGACGCCGCTTTGCAAAATGGTTGCCTACGTTTTGATGGTGCTTTAAAAGGAATCGGAGGATGCCCAATGGCAGAAGATGAATTGGTTGGAAACATGAATTCCGAACTGATGATTCCTTATTTTAAACAGCTTGGGTTTTTGCAACAGATCAATGAAGCGGAATTATTAAAAGCGGAACAAATGGCTTCAGACATTTTTATATAAAGTACATTTTCCAAATAGAAATTGAAGGTATTTGTTGCTTTACTGTTTTGTCCCTTTTCCTTTTTGCCTCTTTAATTCATGGCCATCATTTTATTATATTTATTCCTGTATTCTACCGGCGAAAGGCCGGTGATTTCTCTAAATACGGTGCGAAAAGATTTGGTATCAGAATAACCGACATCATACATTACTTCATTCACATTTTTT
>JAICYZ010000111.1 GCA_025933935.1 Chitinophagaceae bacterium | reverse complement strand
GGACGCCAAACGCAACAACACCAAACATTTTGTGAATGAAATCTTCAGACCGTAAGGTTCATTATAGATCCGGAGATCCGCGCGAGGGTGTAAATAATTTAAAGCTATTTATTCCTTAAAATAATTATCCTATTGAACCCTTCCTTTTTCTTCCTCTGCCCCTGTTGAACGATTCCGGGTACCCTTCACTTTTTCATTCCCAAAATTATGTGTGTAGGTAAGTGAAACAGCAGGGTAATCGAAAATAAGCTCCCCCTTAACTATAAGGTTCTGCTGAGGATAATTGATAGAAGGCCTGAATTTCATTGAATTCAAAATATTACCTGCATCAAGCCGCAGATTAGAATGCATCTTTAAAAACTTTTTTTGAACTCCCAGGTCAAGCTCCCCGAACGCCGGTGCTGTAAATATTCCAAATGCTGTTTTAGTGGAGTAAAATGCAGAAAGTTCCACTGTATAGTCTTTGGGAAGATTGAAGGATTGTTGGGATGTTAACTGCAAATAATCTTGCTTTATGGTAACAGCCTTTCCGGAAACACTACCTTCGAGGGCCTGGCTGTTTCCTATCACATTATATTGCATGGTCCACCATTTGTTTACGGTAACCGGAACAGACAAAGCCGCTGCCCAAATAGTATTACTTTTTTGATTAGCCGCCGCCAATGTTTCAACATTAGTGACCGGATTTACAGAAGGCGTGAAGTTAGTAATCGTATTGGTTTCATAGCTATAGGAAACAGAAAAGATGATCCTTTTGAATGTATAAGCTACATTGCCTGAATTTGTAATGGCAGGCTGCAGGCCCGGGTTGCCCGAGAAAAATGTCGAAGGGTCCATAAATATTACAAAAGGCGCCATATCCCTAAAAGTGGGACGGGTTATTCTGCGGCTATAGGAGACATTCCAGCCGTTCTTATCATTAATCTTGTGCGAGAAGAAAAAACTGGGAAATAACCGTCCGTAATGGCGGTCAACAATATTTTTTTCGGTCTGCGAACCCAGGTTGGAATTGGTATATTCATAACGCAGTCCAACTTTCATGTTTGTTTTGGAAGATAGGGAATAGCTGAAGGAAGTATAGGCTGCCAGGATACTTTCTTTCAATGCTGAATTTGCCGAATAAACTGAATCTGTTTTCCAGGTATCTAACAGCAGGTTATCTACAGCAACGTCATTATGGAACCTTGAAAGGCTTGCTTTAATTCCTGCCTCCATATCCACTTTCGCAGAGAACTTTTTTTGATAATCCAAAGCACCCACCCAAAAATGTATAGGTGTTATTTTGCTGCTCCGTATATTTTGAGCACGCACAAATTTTCCATATGCGTCACTGTAATTGTCTAAATAGGTGTTGGGATTATCATCCCTGTAATAAATATAATCAGCATTGAAAGTTATTTTTTCACTGTCGGAAAATGAATGTTGTATATTGAAGTTACCGCTGATGTTCGACCAGTTATTGTTTTCATGATTTGTAATGTCCAGTAAACTATCCGGCGTGCTGTTGACAACGATACTTCCGTTGTTATTTGAATTCATCGTCCAGCGGTTTTCGTAACCTGACACCAAAACTCCCATAACTGTTTTCTTTGACAACTGGTAATCGAGGCCAAGCCTTGCGTTCTGGTTGAATTGTTGCGTATGCCGGTCATTCTCAGTATTGTTTTCTGTAACTGTATCCAGGTACGTTACTTTGTGATAAAACGACATAAACTGGTAATCATGGTTATCTGATAAGGTATAGTCTCCATATAGGTTTACTTTTCCTTTTCTGTGGTTGAAATTGATGCTGGCTCTTGTAACAGGGCCTCCCCTGGTGTAACCTCCGGTTAGCGAATAAGAACCATTAGTACCATAACTGTTATTTGATTTTAAAACAATGTTGATATATCCGGCATTGCCTTCAGCATCCAGGTTGGAAGGCGGCGTGGTTATCAATTCAATCCGTTCAACATTATCGCTGTTCATTCCTGAGAGCAACTGCACCAGCGCATCCATCGGCATGTGGCTGATTCTGCCATTGATCATTACCACGATTCCATTTTTGCCGTTCATGGAGATGCTATTATTCTGTCTGTCCACGATAATCCCCGGCGAGCGCTCCAGCACTTGCAATACAGTGCTTCCTGCGTTGGTAATGCTATTGGCTACGTTTATTACCATGCGATCTATTTTTTGTTCAAACAACGGTTTTTTAGCAATGACGGTTACATTGCTTAATTCCACATCTTTTTTCAAGAGCATCACTGTTTCTATAGAGTGATTGTAAGAACTGCCTTTGAGTTCAAATGATTTTGTGTAAACCTGTTTATAACCGCTAAATGTACTGGTGATCAGGTAAATTCCGGCTGGTATATTTTCAAATACATAATTACCGGAAGTGCGGGTGATCATACCCTTCACCAACACTGAATCCTTTCCGCGCAGAAGCAAGGCATTGGCATTCGCTACAGGTTCATTTACTTCATTTACCACCTTTCCCGAAATGGTATACTGGGCTTCACAGTACGCGGAACAAAACAGGTAAAAAAGAATGGTTAAGCCAACTACTATTCTTTTCATAAAAAGTTTAATTTATAATGATGTTTAATAAGACAATTGCCAGTTTGCTTTTTATACTTCCTCAAAGGGCTTTTTTCCCTTTAGAATAATTGATACTTCTGGAAGCATGGTATTATTTTTTTGCCTACTCTAATTCCGTTTTCGGCTATCGGACGCTTTATAGGATGAACAACCAGCCTCCTCTTTTTAAAATTGATTTTAGTTAGATGATATATGGCTTTGAAATGTGGGGCAAAAAGAATAATCACCGTAAATGTAAATGCGATTTTATTCGCACACCATTATAATTTATCCGGTTATTTAGTAATTAAAGAGGCCGATAAATAGACGTTTTTGATAAAAATTTACATCATTTACAAGTCCACTCCCGTTTTACAAAACCGCGATTATTTAATAGTTGCAGAGACTTTTGAAAAAAAGGTGTCAGGCATCAATAGAAAAAATGTCTCGGGCATCAACGGAAAAAACGTCCCTATAATTAAGGGAAAAGACCAGTTGGTGCCCATGCGGCGGTAAAACACCACGTTTCCGATAGTGCCATTTAAAAACACATCTGTTACTTTAGCCATGATCTTTTGATTTATTTAGTTTATGTTCTATCTACTTCTATTGCCTGAACGCCTCATACATGCACCTGTTCCGGTGCTGTTGGGAGGTATAAGGAGGAACACTGTTGAGCATAGGGATCGAGTTGTGCAACTTTTAATTTGTAACAGTAAACCGGATACCACCCGGGAAAAGATTTCAAAAGGCAACCTCCCCCAACCTTGCAAAAGCGCAGAAGCTTTTTCAATTTCCAGATTTTATATCATTTCAAAAGAAGGGATTATCAGTAATGGAAGGGCAGTAAAACGGTTTTGAAGATAAGGATTGTACGAGGTTCCGCTACCTTTGTAAGAAAAAATTATGGCAGAAGACCTTACGATCCTGAAAGGAAGTAAAGAAGAAGAATATCAATCACTGCTTCCGCAAATAAAAGGATTACTCACCGGCGAAACAGACCTTGTTGCTAATATGGCAAATGTAGCCGCCGCGCTTAAAGAACAATTTCAATGGTTTTGGGTTGGTTTTTATGTGATAAAAAACGGCGAACTGGTATTGGCGCCTTTCCAGGGGCCTGTAGCCTGTACAAGAATTCAAAAAGGCAGAGGCGTTTGCGGAACTGCGTGGCAGCGTGCTGAAACACTTATTGTGGCGGACGTCGCGGATTTTCCCGGTCACATAGCGTGCAATAGTTTGTCAAGATCAGAAATAGTGGTTCCTGTTAAAAGAAATGGCGAAGTTGTCGCGGTTCTTGATGTCGATAGCGAAGCGCATCAGTTTTTTGACGATACCGACCAGAAATATCTTGAAGAAATTGTAACGCTTATAAACTTTTGAATCTGGCATGGTAAGCAGGTTTTACGAGCGTCAAAAAAACCGGGTAGAATGGGCTGCATCAATTGCATTTTTGAACCGGTTCGTGAAGACACGAACCGTCGCGGCCAGACACGAACCGCGGCGGTGATATCGGTTCCTGGTTCTTTGCTCGCAAGGACGGCAAAAGACTGCTGCGACATTGCTGCATGAACCGCTATGATCGGAAAATCAGACGCTCCTCTTTTTCAATAATTTCGCTATCCACTTATTCGTCGCATCCGAAAGTATTTCTATTGTATTTATTTTACCTGCTTTAAAAGAATGATCTGCTCCTTCAATTTTGATGAATGTCGCCTTGGGAAGTGATGAACATACCAATTCGATCAGATCCCACTGTGCCAATGCATCCCGGGAGCCCTGCAAAAAAAGCATGGGCACTTTTACATTTTTCAAATGCTCCGCCCTTTCCGTTGATGGCTTACCGGTCGGGTGCAACGGGAAGCCATAAAAAATGATTCCCTTTACCGGACTTTCGGGATGGGCTGATACATATTGAGAGCTCATTCTTCCGCCAAAGGATTTACCGGAAACGAACAGAGGAAGGGCCGGCGAAAGCTGCTGCGCTTTTGCAATGGCGCCTTCAATCGTTTGATGGGCAACAGCGGGCGTATCAGGCCTGCCCTTTTTATTTTCTGCAAAAGGAAAATTGAAGCGCAAGGTGGCAATACCGGTTTGAGCAAGGGCATCGGCCATTGATACCATGAAAGCATGATTCATTCCTGCGCCGGCTCCGTGGGCGAGTGTCAGGATGGCCGCAGCGTCTGGAGGCGCGATGTATTCAGCTGATACTTCACCAATGGAAGGCGAAACGTGGATTTTTAGAGAGCGTGTTTTCATTGCCGCCGGTTTGTTCACCGCAAAATTATTTTAATTACGAACCTTGCTGATGACAGTACCCAATAAATCGACGACCTCTTGCTGAATAATTCCAATTTGTTCTACTTCATCTCCTGCTTTCCAATGCTGCTCTTTGTCTTTGACAAGAGTAAGCCGTTGCGTGCCTTTGCCTGATTGAAGAAGCACATCATAGGTTCCCGTAAGACGGCCTTCCCAGGAAATGGTTTCTGCAAGAGCTGCTTTGTAAAAAATGTTGTTGTGTGCGAAGGTGGTAGTAAAAACCAGGGGATCGGTATTCTCTGGTCTGCCAGTAACGATTTGGAAGTCCATATTAGTTGAGTTTAGAATAGCAAGTTATAAAAAACTTTCATACATAGAAAAATTGATTTATGAACGGTTAAAGATTGTTTGCGAACATACAAAATAGCAAATCGTGTTTATTGTTTGTTTACCGTAAACATGTAGTGCGGACTATTGACAATTGGCAATTTTGGTAATTAATCATAAATAATTCCAACGATGGTTTT
Organism: Chitinophagaceae bacterium; assembly: GCA_025933935.1. Lineage (GTDB taxonomy): Bacteria > Bacteroidota > Bacteroidia > Chitinophagales > Chitinophagaceae > Ginsengibacter. The sequence goes on along the minus strand of JAICYZ010000111.1, from coordinate 6,642 downwards.
AGAAATTGCCTAATTTGGAGATGCATTTTTTTTCAAGCACTAATTTTTGCACAGATGGCGAATGCGGGTACTCAGCCAATAATTATTCTTTCCGGTCCGCCAGGTGCAGGCAAAAGCACCGTAGCCCGGGAAATTATTAAAGCGTCGGAAAGCCCTTTGGTTTACATTGAAGGTGATCAGTTCTGGTCTTTTTATGCAAAAGGATTTGAGAGCAGGAAGCCGTATGAGAATTTCAAAACGATTATGTCTGCCATGACAGCCGCTTCAGTGGCCTATGCACTTGCAGGATTTAAAGTGTTGCTGGATTTTTCTATTCCACCGTGGTTCCTGCCAAATGCCGTCAAAATTGTAAGTCTGAGAGAGATACCTCTTCACTATATCGTGTTGCGGCCGAAGGAGGACGTGTGTGCGAGGCGCGCCGCCAACCGCGTTGATGGGTCAATAGGTGATTATGTTCCTTTTCATGATCTGTATATTGATTTTCATGAAGCAGATCAATATACAATAAAAGGTGAACTGGAACAGCCGGAAGCGATCGCAAAGTATATCCTCCAAGCAATTGACGATGCGCGTTTCCAGGTCAGGTAAAGTATGCGCATAGCAAACGCTGTGCAATGTGTATCTCATTCCACTTATTTCAGCAGGCTTACGGTTCCCTTTAGCTGCTGGGATTTGTTATTGAAATCGGTAAAACTGATTACCCACACATAAATACCTGGCAAAGGAGGTTCGCTTTTAAATGTGCCATCCCACCCCTGTTGTATGTTGTTCGTTTCGAAAACCGTTTGGCCCCATCGATTGGTAACCAGGAAGTGAAAATTAGAAACAGGAAAAGGATATTTTACCCGGAAAACATCGTTAATTCCATCACCATTGGGTGTGAAAGCATTTGGCATCAGTATGTTGCAAATTCTCTCAGTTATCCTGATGCTTTCGCTGTGGCTGCCGCATTCATTAGTCGCTTGTAATTTGTACATGCCGTCGTGCGTTATTACAAAGTCAGGACCGGTACTTCCATCCTGCCACAGCAGCGAAGCATTTGTGTTTAACTTTGGCTTCAATACTATTTCCTGGCCTGAACATATCGCGGAATCTGTTCCTAATGTGAACCACGGAATTGCTTTCTGCAGCACATTGATGGTATCAGATGCCGAGCAATGATTCAAATCAACCGAAAGAATATACTGTCCCGCTTTTTGAACCAGGTAATCCGGGGCAGTACTTCCATCCTGCCATAAATAGGTAGCAAGGTTTGTATAAGATCTTAGCTGAAGATTTTGGCCTTCACAAATCGTAGTGTCTTTTCCAAGATAAACTGCCGGCGTTGGTTTTACGGTCACTTTTATCATTGCGGTGTCCGTGAAACATTGATGCTCACCTGTGCCCACGACGGTGTAGCTCGTTGTCCTTGCCGCAGAAGCTACCGGATTGGCAACAGAAGTGTTACTCAGCCCTTCGGTATTGTAAATCCATTGATAGCTTTGTGCTCCAACCGCCTGAAGCTGAATAGTTTTTCCGCTGCAAACTTCAGCTTCCTTAGCTAATTGTAATACAAAAGGATGAATCACATTCACTGAAAAAGTCGCATTATTCGTGCATCCGAAGTCATTGGTTACGGTAACCACATAATTTGTATTATTTACCGGGGAAGCAAAAACCACCGGTTGATTATTCGAATTGAGGCCCTCAGAAGGATACCATGAATATCGCGTGCCTCCGGAGGCAGTGACAGATACTGAAGAACCTTCGCAAAGGATTGCTTCGCTGGCGGAAAACGTCACTTCCGGCTTCCCGTGAACCTGCAGAAGGTGACTTACGGTATCAGCGCAACCACTATTATCCACTACCAGCTTTATCAAATAATTGCCGGGCTTATCATATTTCTTTTCGGGAGGGGTTTGCTGATTCACCACTGTGCCGTCGTCAAAGATCCATTTCCACGAAGGCTGGCCGGGAATCAACGTGTTTCCTGAAAATTGCGCGACAGACTGCTGGCAAATATCAGAAGGGCCTTTTATCTCGCCGCCCAGTCCTTGTAGTGCCGTAATCTGCATTTCTGCCTTCTTCGTACAGCCGGCAGGTGATTGGATTTGCAAAGTAACTTGATAAGTCCCCGGGTTGTCATAGGCAAATGTTGGTCTTTCTATATTGGCAGTGTCCTTTTGGTTTGCCGTTCCAAAATTCCAGTGATAATTCAGGAGCGGCTGCGGTCCTTCGCCGGAACCGATGTTGGTAATAACAGGATTAAACTGAACTTCTTTTGGCGCACAAATCTGCGGAATGCTTTTTAAAGTAACGTTTAGGGAATCAATAGAAATTTTGTTGGTAAGCACAACTGAAGAAGCGCAACCGTCCGCGTCTTTGGCAATCAGTTTCGGAACGTAGTTGCCCGGGGTTTTATAATAATGAACAGAAAAAGTATCGCTTGCCTGCGCCAGGGTTCCGTCTCCAAAATCCCATATATATGAGGCGGCGTTTTGAGACAAAGCACTCAGCGTTACGGATTGCGCTGTGCAGCTGCGAACCATGTCAGCGCTGATATTTACCTTGTTATCCCGCACAAAAACTGAATCCAGGTAAGTTTTCTCAAGCCCGTTGTAGCCGGTCACAAAAAGTTTTACAATATATTTTCCCGGCTTTTCATACACGTGGTTGGGGGTGTTTACATTATCAGAAGTGAATCCGTCGCCAAAATCCCATTTGATATGCGAATAATCATAAGAGGTATTTACAAACTGAACCAAAAGCGATGAGCAATCAATGTGATCTACAAATGAAGAAGTGAATGAAAAGTACGCATTAAAGTTCCTTACCGTTATTTTTTGAAAAGCGGTATCGCCGCAACCGGTGTCCGGATTTTTTGCAATCAGCCGGATGGTATAATTGCCGGGCTGTGTATAAGTATTTACCGGGTTATAATCTGTGGAAGTATGCCCATCACCAAAATCCCATTGATAGTTTGTATTATAACTGTTGAAATTATTGGTGTTGTTATAAAACTGCAAGGAAGTATTTAAATGAAAATCCGTTCCATAAGTGGTGAAAGCAGCCTTTGGACCCTTGACATAAACTATTTGTGAGTAAGAAGAAGTTGTTGAGGTGCATCCGCTGGCATCCTTTACGGCCAGCGAAACATAATAACTTCCGGGGTCAGAATACACGTGAGAAACAATGCCTCCTTTTGTGGTAGTCAATGTTTGCCCATCTCCAAAATTCCATGTCCGGCTGGTGATGGTAGTATTTTGAGCGCCTGATGTGTCATTAAAAGTAACAGGCGAATTAAAACAAACGTTATTAGTGATTACTTCAAAGCCGGCAACAGCTCCGCGAATTTTTATGGGTATATAATTGGTCGTATCAATACAATTGAACGCGGCACTTATAATCATTCTTATCGAATCTTTGCCTGCAAGAACATTATAAATGGTTCCATTATAAACTGGCGGATTCATAAAATTATAAACAGGAACAGATGTGCCATCGTTATAATTAGCAAATTCCAGGTAATGGGTATAATAGTAGCTGTTTTCATCCAGGTTTGAGACAGTAAAATTGAATCCATCGTCCTTACAAATACTGGAATTGCCAGTTGACAATACAAGCTGCTTCTTTAAAATCACCATAATTCCTATCGTAGCTTTATTCGCACATTGTCCACTGAATGTAGTCAATGTAGGGCTGTATGCACCGGAAGCAGCGTAATGATGAGTTATCTGTTGTTGATCATTTGTAAAGGTTGCTGTAGTACCATCGCCAAAATCCCATAACCATTTTTGTGCATAGCGGGAGGCCTGTCCAAAAGTTACGGTTCCCCTGTCGCCATCGCAGGTATTTAGTGCCTGCGTAATTTGCGGAAAAGAAGGCAATACAGTAATGTAATCAGTTTTGGTCATGGTATCGGCGCAGCCTGGATTCGCTGTAATAAGAGTAATTGAATATTTTCCTGTATCAGAAAAAGTATACGAGCCTGAAAATCCGATAGGTTGCTGATCAACGAACCATGTATCCCACTGCGAATCTGTTGGTTTTTTTTGAAAAGACACATAAGAGTTACCACAAATTATCGTTCCATTATTGGAAGTGAAATCTGCTTTCGGCTTTGGATAAACAGTGACGGTAGGAAAATTGGTTTGTTGGCCGCTACATCCTTCTGTAGTAATGTACTTCAGCGTTACATCATAACTTCCCGTCTTATAAGTATGTTGCGGTTCTTCTTCTGTAGAAGTGGTTCCATCGCCAAAATTCCAGGTAAAAGAAGCAAGTGGCGTATTGGAATACATCTTAAATTTTTTTGTGAGCGACTCACAGGTAAGGCCGTTAATGTCAGACACCTGGATAGATACAGAAGGCTGGGTAATCCCCACCTGCTGCGTCACACCATTTCTGCAGCCGTTTGAATCGGTAACAAAAAGAGTTATATTCCAGTTGCCCGCCTGTGAAAAGGTATAGGAAGCAGTTTTTCCGGTTGCCTGAATAGTCGAAGGTGCATACATATAAAAATTCCATTCGGACTTAACCGCCCCTGCTGTTGTGTCCTGAAAATTTGCGGTAACCGGTGGAAAACAATATTTCGGAATCCGGGTAACAAAGCCCCCTGGCTGAGGAAGCGCATTCACCTTTAATTTTTTACTGATCGTATCTGCACAGGTTCCAAATTCATTGATCAGCTGTATCGTGTGTTCTCCTGGTGCATACGCATAATAGCTTCCATAATAAGTCGAATAGGTCACTCCATCTATGAGCCAGGAATAAGAAGTAGGAGCCGGAATGCTTGCATTTTCCAAGGTTACATACGAATTCTGACACGTAAAATCCGGAACATTCATTTTTGGGCTAAAATTCCCGACATTCAGATACGAAGTTTTTACCAAAGAGCTTTTGCATCCATTGGGGTTTTCAATAGCAAGGCTGACGGTATAATTTCCTTTATTGCTGAAAACATGTTTCGGGTCTTTGTCGGTTGATGAAACTGCGTCCCCAAAATCCCAGGTATATTGTAATGGCCCTTCGCCCTGGCTTTTATTGATCATCTGGACAGGGTCTGGTTGAAAACAGATAAAAGTTTTGTCTGCTTCAAAATCCGCTTTCACCCCGTTAAAAACCGTTATGATGTTATTTATCGTTTTGCTGCTGGTACATCCATGATTATCTGTTACCGACAATCTTACCTGAGGCTCGCCCGCGGTAACATAACTATGAGATATGCCTGGAATAACGGTCTGTTGCGTATATCCATCGCCAAAATCCCACAGATAGTTTGCAATAGTTCCCTGGTCTGCTGTTGCTTTGGCGGTAAAAACCGTTGCCTCCGGGGTACACACTTTTTGCAATGACGATGAAAAATCCACAACCGGCTTTTTATAAACAGTGATCGTTTGAGAACTCGAACTGGTTTGATTTCCATCCGTCACAGTAAGCGTAACCGTATATTTTTCCGGGTCGAGGAAAACAGCACCGGGATCTTTCAAAGTGGATGTATTTCCATTGCCAAAATCCCATTTATAGATAGCAGAAGATGAAGCTGAAGAAGTATTTGCAAAGTGGACCGTTAAAGGGGAGCAGCCGCCCCATATATCTGCTGCAAAACCGGCGTTCAGTTGTGCCTCTGCTGAAAACCCGGTACACAGTAAACAAATGAAAACTAATAAAAGTTGTTTTTCAAACGCTGGTCTCAAAGCTAGTCTCAGTTTAATTCGCCCGTAAAGTACTTTGTTTAAAATTTATTTCAAAAAAGTAATATTGAAACAGGAACAGGCGGCAGGGCTTAATCAATCTTTTTATTTCACCCGGCCAGCGCCGTTTCCGGCTATGGGCCATTAACGTATTTTCGATGTCACTATTGTGCCTGTTTTACTTTTATCCAGGCAATTGATAAGGGTCGTTTCCAGGTAAGGTAAACCAAATCATAAAATAATTTGCCACCGTCGTTGGATTTTGAATTCATCTCCCGGCTCAAAAAATATAGCCGGTTAAATCTTTAATTTTGAACAGTGAAAAATAAAGTAATACTGCCTCCACCGGAAAAAGAAATCTTTGAAGGAGAAATTGCTACTTACTGGCTGGGCGACGATGGTATATTGGTTTCGGTCTCAAAAAGCCCGACAAGAACCGTTGCAAACATAAGCGGCAATGTGGCCCTGGTGAAACAAATTACCCACAACAAAAGGGTTCCGCTGCTGATCTACCTGAGTAAATCAGGAGTGCCTGACAAAGAAACGAGGAAATTTGCTGCAAAGCAATTGCCCGAAATTTATTCGGCCATGGCGATGGTTTCAAAACCTGGTCTTGCCAAATTTATTATGAACCTGTTATTCCGTTTCAAGCCGCCGCCAATTCCAATGAAGAGCTTTGTAAATGACAAAGAGGCCAGGGAATGGCTGAAACAATTCCTCTGGTAACTGCGGTTATTCCATAGCGGTAACGCATTGTATATGCAGAGAGATCGTCGCATTTACCTTTTTAAAAAATAAAAACAGCAGCGATACGTTATGTTGCTGCACAACTTACTTTCCCTTTTCAAGCAGGAGTAAGCTGAAAGCAAATTTTTCAATAAATATCTTTAATTACTTTTTAAACCATTTCAATGAAATCAAACGCTGCTATCCTGGTATCTTTCTGCGCCACTGTTATGCTTACCGCCTG
>JAICYZ010000403.1 GCA_025933935.1 Chitinophagaceae bacterium | reverse complement strand
CCGGTTGTATATCCAATACTCGCAGAAGCAATCAACATAGAGGGCCCCACATTTGTCCCCCACATATTTAAACCAATGCTGTACCACTTTAAAGAATGTTGCGCTAAAAATAAATTCTCATCCGGCTTTCTTTTTTTGATAAAGCTTACCCAATAGCCCAATCCAAACAATAGCAAAAGGTAAATACCCACCACTACGAAATCTATCGGTTTTAGAGAGTTATAAATAGAGTTCATAATTTAAGGCGTTGCTGGTAATTTTTGAAGGTTATAACGACTTAGAATTTCCTCTACTTTAACAGGTTTACCGGTTTTCAAAGAATCATCCATGGCCTGCAACAATGCAATAGTGATGATGCCTTCTTTCATATCAGGGTAAGCTGTGAAATTTTGTTCGATGGAATCTGCAAAGTATTCCAGGTAATTTTGATATTCACCTGCATGATGGCTTTGACCTTCAAAACGGAAATAATACTTCAACGTATCATCGCCCCACGTAATCATTTTTTCTTCTCCGGTTTTATCTGTAATTGAATATCTCAATTCATGATAGTCTGCCTGGCTCGCACCTTCTGTACCGCGAAGAATGCACGTCATACCGCTATCTCTTTTTGCAGGTTGCGTCGGTCCTGTATAACTGCCACTCACACTGGCAATACGCCCGTCTTCTGCTTTAAAAATAAAATGCATTGTGTCTTCATTTTTTAAGCCGGCGGCTTTCCCATTGGCACTTATCATTCCGTAACCCATTACTTCTTGAATGTCGGGCAGATACCATCGCACAAAATCAACAGGATGACTAAGTCCTCCATACAACCATTTAAAAGATTTTTCCAATGCCCATTTTTTTTCCAGAAACCAACGATGATCGGCATTGTAATTACTTTCTATCGTAATAAGTTCTCCAATTTGCCCTTCTTCAAAATCTTTGCGTTGTCTTTTCGCAGGTTCAAAAAATCGTGAGCTTTGTCCTACAAAAACTTTTTTCCCTGTTTGCTCCTGTAGTTGCAATAATTCTTTTGCGTCGTTTAAATCATCAATAAAGGGTTTGGTACAAACCACATGTTTGTGGTGAAGCAAGGCTTGTTTAACATGTTGCGCATGTAGATGATCCGGTGTGTAAATGGCAATGATATCAATCTCTATATCATTCAGCATTTGCTGATAATTCGTTGTATAATTTGGGAAATTGAATTCATCGCTACGTTGTTTACATAGCTCCTCATTTGCATCGCACATCATCTTCAATTGATATCTATCGCTTCGCAAAGCCGCCGACATAGTGCTCCGGCCTTCACCTAATCCTAATATTCCGATTTGTAACATACATTTAAAATTTAAAAAACCGGTTTTAAAACCACCCATGTTTCGCCTGGCTTTGTTCCTTCAATTCCCTCCTGGTATTTTTTCATTATTGAATTCCATTCATCCACACGCGGATTATTTTCACTTGTCTTTGGATTTAATTCATCCAAAGTTTTCCCCTTCGGAATGCTGATAATCAGCATCAACTGTCGCCCGTTTTTTAAAACAATCACTTGCTGAAAATCTGCATTGCAAAAGCCTTTAGCCACCTCGGGCCACTTTTGAAATTGAGTAGCATGATAGTGTAAATACTGATTTTGCATGGAAGTATCTTTGACCAAATTGGCGGTCATTACAACATTACTCCACCTGTTGCTATTTTTTGGGTTGGAACAGTGGCTTTCATTAAATTCATAAACAAGTTTGCTGTACACTTTCACTTCAGCGTTGGGATAAGCAGCCTCAATTTCTTTTTGTAAATCATCGGGCATCCGTAGCGTATCATAAACAACCAGGTGATTTTTCCATTCAAAAATATCCAGGGCAGGAATATTATTTTTTGCGCAAATATTTTTCAGGAATGACGGATTCAACAGCATTTTAGATTTGCCGGTAACCTCGATGCACAACTGATTCCTACTTTTAAAAATCTCTGGCTTCTTAATATCATATTCATTTTCTTTAACAGAATTAATAGGCCAATTACCATCTATTGTTTTTTCTTTCAATAAATATTGATACGGCTTTTGTATTCCTGCTTCCTGCTTTTCATCTGAAGAAACCTGTGGCCCATTATTCTCCCAAACATTACCCGGGCCGTTTGCATTTTGCAAGAATTTTTGTGCAGGACACCAGTTATCTTTTACGGTAAAATAAGATGAGCCCTCATCGGTGTATAAATAAAACCAATGATCGGGGTCGTGCGGATAAGGCGCTTTATAAATACTGTCAATATAATTATTTCTTATCTCCGAATTGGGCTGGGCAGATAATGTATAAATCGCGGAAACATCGTATAAATGTTTTCCATAGTGGTTTATCCTATTGAAATTAATTTTATTCCCGCGCATTACATTAGGGCTTTTTGTCCAGCCCCATCCCACGCTTATTCCAGTGTAAGAAACATTGCAAACTTCATTGTGCTCAATATTGATTCCCCTTACGAAACCTGCTCCAAT
>JAICYZ010000009.1 GCA_025933935.1 Chitinophagaceae bacterium | reverse complement strand
TAAAATCTTCTTTGTACAGAAAAATTTTATGCCGGTCGTAGCCATCTTCATTAAATTTTTTTCTGCTTTCAGTGATGGTTAAATAATAATCATTACCACGTGTTTCTCTTACGTCAAAGAAATAAGTCCGGCGCTTTCCTGCTCTGATACGCTGACTGTAAACACTTTCCATCTTTTTGTCATTATTTTCGTACGCCACTTTTTAATGTTTTTTATTGATTTGTAAATAACTTTTTAGGAGAGGCAAAGATAAAATTGTTTTTCAATTGACAAAATAATTGCTCCTGTTCGTGCCTTTCAGTTTTAATCCGAATTTCTTAGTTGCCTGTAAGGCTTACAACTCCATCTCACTCACACTTCGGCCATGCCGCTCCTGTTCCTGCTGGTGCCGGTACATTTCTGCATACAACCCGTTTTTTTCAAGGAGTGACTGATGAGTTCCTTCTTCAGCAATGGCGCCATCTTCGAGCAAGATAATTTTATCAAAACTAAATAAAGAAAAAATACGGTGTGTAATAATTACGGCTGTTTTCTTCTGTAGATATTCATACAAATGTGCAATTATTTCATTTTCTGTTTTTGCATCAACAGCGCTGAGACAATCATCAAAAACGGTGATTTCATGATCTTTGATCAATGCGCGGGCAATCGAAATTCTTTGCTTTTGTCCGCCACTAAGCGTAACACCGCGCTCCCCTATCAGCGTTTCATACCTTTCGGGAAACGATTCAATCTCCATATCTACTACTGCATTTTTTGCTGCCGTCAGTACTCTTTCTTTTTCAGGTTTTTTCAATGCAAATCCAATATTATTTTTAACGGAATCACTGAATAGAAAGACATCCTGCGGCACATAACTGATTTGCGAACGCAAAGTTTTTAAATCAATTTCCTTAATGTTGATATCATCATAAAAAATATTTCCTTTCTGCGGATCATACATTCTCAACATTAGCTGAGCAATCGTAGATTTTCCAGAACCTGTTTTACCAATGATCGCTACTTTTTCTCCCTTGTGAATATTTAATGAAAAGTTTTTAATGGCATGAATTCCGGTATGCGGATAAACAAAATCAACATTCTGAAATTTGATATTTCCTTTTAGATGAATTTCTTTGGCATTTTTTTCATTCCTTATTGTTGGTTTTGTATGCAAAAATTCATTGATGCGCCTTTGTGACGTTGCGGCTCGTTGTATCATGCTTGCAGTCCACCCGATGGCGCTTACAGGAAAAGTGAGTAGCAACACATACATGATAAATTCACCAATAACTCCGACGCTGATGCTGCCATTGATCACGTAAATACCGCCGATCATGATCGTTAATAAAGTGCTAAGTCCAATCATCAGTCCCATCGAAGGAAAATAAATGGCTTCGGTTTTTGCGAGTGAAATAGAATGAGTCCGGTAATCTTCACTGTTTTTATCAAAAAAGCCAAGCATCGCTTTTTCCTGCACAAAAGACTTTATCACCCGGATTCCTGAATAGGATTCCTGTGCATTGGTTGTAAGATCTGAAAGCAAAGCCTGAATTTTATCTGCTTTCCGGTTGATGATTGTATTTACATAATAAATGGTGAACGCCAATATTGGTAAAGGCGCAAGCACATATAAAGTCAGTTCTTTATTTTCGTTCAGCATATAAGTAACGGAAAAGCCAATTGTTGCCGCAAGATTGATTAAATACATTATGGCAGGACCTACATACATTCTTACACGGCTTACATCTTCAGAAATACGGCTCATCAGGTCGCCGGTATTGTGTGTTTTGTAAAACTGCGTGTCTAATTGCTGGTAATGTTTAAAGATCTCATTCTTTTGCTCATACTCAATATGCCGGCTCATCACAATGATGGTTTGGCGCATCAGGAACATAAAAGCACCGCTGATAAGCGCAAGGACAAGAAGAACAATTCCCGAGTAGAGAATTTTTGTTTTGTAAGAGGCATTATCGGTCTGCAACTGGTTTAAAAAAACGGTTACCAACGGATCATAGTGTGTGGCGGCTTTTGAAACCGTATGTGGCTTACCCTGGTTTAGGCTGACCTCAACTGTATTTAAAACATATTTGGTAACCTGCGGAGACAGTATTCTGAAATAATTGGAAAGGACAATAAATACCATCCCAAGAAAAAACAACCATTTATATTTCCAAAAATATTTATTGAGAGACTTTAAGTGTTTCATAATTCGTCTTCAAAGGTAGCTCACTTTTACACTAATCAGGAAAAGTGCGACGGCAAATGGAATAAAAAAGAACTTTTGCCAGTTCATTAACCGGCTTTTAATTTGCTGATGTTTTTCCCAGCTAATGTCTTGGCTTCAAAATAATAGCATTTTCCCAATTTATGTGATCAAAATTTATAATAATTGATAAAAGAGTTGTTGGAATGAAGCAATAATTTCCTTGGGATGATGAGCAAACAAACAAAAAAGACGATTTCCTGATTTATACTTTCACTCTTTTTAAATTAGCACGAGAGATCATTTCCTCTCTTCTTTTAAAATAGAAAATGTTTTAATATTCTGCTATCAATGAAAGCCATCTCGCGGCAGATGCGCCCCACACTTCTTTGTAAGTAGCGGTATTAAATTGCGGCCAGTAAGGTGAATCCTCGTTACCGCGTGATTCCATGCCAACGGGAATAGCGCCTACGGTTTCTCCCGGAAGCGCAACATATAATTGAGGATAATTGCTGCCTTCACCCCAGATCAGCGATTGGCCAAAAGGATTTTTTCCGACGATCCAGAACAATTGTTGCTCTCCGATATTCATTAAATCTTTATCATGCAAAAACTTACCGGCAACCGCCGCAGCTTTACCTGTAGACAACTGCACCGCTGCATTTCCGCGGAAAGAAAACCAAACCGGGAAAACACGCAGATAATGTTCTGCATCCAGTTTTACTCCATTCTCAAGTTGATGTTTATAATCAGGTCCGGCGCCGCTGAAAATACCGACCTGCACTTTGTAAAAATTGACGGAATCTTTTACTTCATTAATATTATAAACTCCGCCCGGAACCAATCCGTACGGCTGCACATATTGCATGATCTTTTTCAGGTAATCGCCATACATTTCTATGGCTGCTTTCCATTTTTTATAATCGACGTTATCAGGTTGTGTTTCACAAAGGGCTACCAGCGCTTCCATAAAATATTGGTCGCGCGACTGGTGCGTAAAATGCACAATGGATTTGCGCTCAAGATCCCGATAGAAGAATCCGTGCAAACCATCTTTATCGCCCAGTGGCTCGGTACGTTGACAATCCAGAGTATATTTAATCGCTTTTGCAGCTTCTTTCGCATAATAATCTTCGCGGGTTAACTTATATAATAAACTCGCTGCAAAAGAAATATTCGCTGAATACTGGCTGTTTGATGCCATTGCAGCATGATCGCCGCCACCACCGATACTGCTGATGTCTTTGAATCCAAGACTATCAAAACGTTTTTTTGCAAAAGCAAAATCTTCAATAGCTACTTTTCGCAGATTTTGTTTCAACATCGAATCATTTTCAATACTCATGGAAGCATAAGCCTCAATACCCGAAAAAACAAAATTTTCAAAAGCACGATTGTGAACACGGACCAAACGCCTTTTAGTAGAATCGTCTTTTGTTCCAATAAATCCATCTGTCCACAAATTCGTTCCCCAGGTTTGAGCGCGGTATCCATCGCCAAGTCTTGCTTTCAGAATACAGTCAATGCCGTATTCCGCTTCTTCCTGCATTCTCAGAAACAGCGGAATGTTATTTTTTTCTTTCGCCTTGTTTGCTACTTCAAGCAGCGAATAAACGATTTCACCGGATTGCAAAACCTGTTGCGACATATCTGCAGCATCATGCCAGCCGCCATTGAAGGGAAATATTTTTCCGTTATAGATTGCGTGAAGATCCGTATGGCAAGCACCGTGTTTTTCCGGAACAGGATAACCACATCGCTCCACGTAAATAAAATTCAAAACCCGCCAGGCAGAATTATCCCAGATGTTTTTATTGATATAAAACGGCTTCGTCATCACATCTCCAACACGCATTATATATTGTCCTTCTTTTTTAAAATCACTGAAGTCTGCAGTTTGGAAATTGCCGATGCGTGTTTTTACAGGATTAATTTTTCCATCATAAACCACCCGGCGGCTCGAATAATCAATCAATTGAAACCTTCCATTGTTATTCTTTACATTTACTATGGCTGATTTTTTACTTTCCAAACCATAACCTGTGGTAGAAAAAATAATACGGTTATCTGCAGGTTGCCATCCACTCACCACTTCCGGGTTTTCAATTTTTTGAAGGGATACATCATCTATATCAAATTTCAATGAATCGCTCATTGTCCGCTCTTTTCCAAACACTTCAATGGCAAATGAAAGTTTCGTTACCTGATCTCTTGCCAGCTCGCTCATTTCCACATAACACTCATTCCATTGGCCGTTTTTTAAATTAATTTCATGATAACCTTCACGCCCATATTTATCCGGAACCTTTATTTTCCCATCATTTTCTACATACAAATTCAGATAAATGCTGTTGGATCCCGGGCAGTTGGGATAAATGTAAAAATGAATGCGGTTGTACTTTTCCCAATTTGCTCCGCCTACGTCAAAGCTGGCCATCGAAGTTCCAAATCCAAGTCCCCATCCTAAAAATTGGGGGTAAGTGCTGGGAGCCACGAGTCGCAAACTTTGTTTACCGGAAATACTCCTTTCATTTGTCAGCCGCATTCCGCCAATACCTTTATGTGACCACTTATTCAGCGTTTCCATGTCGCACAACATTTCGGAAACCAACACCTTTTTTTTCAGACCGGCTGTTTCCAGCGCCTTGCTGTAATCCAATGGCAACGGAGTATGTACGTATTCGGTGTTGCGGATATCTTTTGTTAGATGCGGATCAATCTGCGCAAAAGAAAAGTACCCGGTAAGGATAAAACAACAAAGTATGGATAAATGTTTTTTCATGATTCAGCAGGAATTTTAAAATGAAAATTTAATTTTATTATGATATAATCACAACACGACAAGACTGAAAGAAATACCAGCTTGTAAAATAAAAATCGCTCTATTTGTTGGTTTACCGCTTCTTAGCATCATCACTCGAATTCAATCAAATGCCATCCTTGCATTGGAAGTTTCAATATTCAATTTCTTCACTGCTTTTGTTTTTTTATTGCCAACAGCCACCATGGTTAATAAGGCTGAAAGAAACAGTGAACCTGCCATGAAAACAAATGAAGCATCAAAACTTCCTGTCTGGCCATTTAAATAACCAACAAAATACGCCCCGAAAAAAGAGCCCAATGCACCGAAACTGTTTATCAGCGCAATGGCACCACCGGAAACATTGCTGGGTAATATTTCTGTTATAATGGCGAAGAATGGACCATACGGCGCATACATTGCTCCACCCGCAATGACCAATAAAACGAACGAAAGCCAAAAATTGGAATGGCCAGCCAGATATGAACCATAGAATGCAACTGCGCCAATCAACAAAAATGGCCAGATAAATATCTTCCGGTTCATGGTTTTGTCTGAAAGCCAGGAAGCGCCCAACATCGCAATAACAGCAAGCAAATAAGGAACTGCTGAGAGCCAGCCGGTTTCAACCATATTCATTTCGCCGGCTTTTTTTATAATATCGGGCAGCCAAAGTACAAATCCATAAACGCCAATACTCCAGAAAGCATATTGCAGACACAGCAGCACTACTACTTTCGATTTGAATGCCTTGCCATAATTCTTTACAGGTTTAATTGCCTGTTGTTCGAGGATCAGGGCTTCTTTCAGTGTTGATTTTTCAGAATCATTGAGCCATTTGGCATTTTCCGGCTTGTCTTCTACAAGTCGCCACCAGAAGAATGCCCAAATGATGGCCGGAAAACCTTCGAGGATAAACATCCATCTCCAACCGAGAGAATTCACCAGGTAGCCGGAAAGAATGGACATCCACAGAATGGTAACCGGGTTGCCAAGGATCAAAAAAGTATTGGCGCGCGAACGTTCATTTTTTGTAAACCACCTGCTCAGAAATATGAGCATCGAAGGCATCACCGCGCTCTCTACCACACCAAGCATGAAGCGAATGACTATCAGTAGAGAAACGTTACTGATCATTCCTGTGAGCATCGCCAATACACCCCAAAGTATCAATGACCAGAAGATTAATTTCTTGGCGCTCTTTTTAGCGGCATACAATGCTCCCGGAATTTGGAAGAAAAAATATCCGAGAAAAAATAACGAGCCAAGCAGTGATGAAGTGGCGGCGGTGATATTCAGATCAACGGCCATCCCACCGGCAGTAGCAAAGCCAAAATTTGCCCGGTCGAGATAAGCAAGGCTGTAAGTGATAAATGCAACAGGAATCAGTCGAATCCATCTTTTCCGGGCAACAGCTGTCATGTGGATCTATTTATTTTTTGATGAATGTTTATTTTTTTGTAAAAATCACCAGGTTCTTTTACTCATGATCTGATCGAGTTTTGCTTTGCTCATTTTGCCAAGTTCCGGGTGTTTTTCCAGCCATTTCAGAAAATCGTTTTTGATTTCCTCCGTCCACTCACTATCTATCTGGCCCGTGGAATATTTGTTTGATCTTACCATTTCAAATCCGAATTTGTCTTTGAGCACAACAAATTCTGACGTGCTTATCACCTGTTCCGCAAGTTGAGCCGGAATAAACAAGACTCCTTCCCTGTTTGCCAGAACCAGATCACCAGGAATGACTATCGCATGTCCTATCCGAATGGGCGTGTTCAAGCCCATCAAAACCATTCCTTCCAGAAAGGAAGGATGAAAATCACGAACAAAGGCATTAAATCCCTTTATTTCAGACAATCCCTCGAGATCGCGGACTGAACCGTTAAAAATGACTCCGTTGCCGCTTTTACTATAAATCGAATTTCCCAACGTACTTCCGATCAAAGTACCGCCGGCAATTTTGCCGAATCCGTCTGCCACATACACATCTCCTTTTGTCAATACATCTATCGGCCATGAGTTTGTGTTACCTTTACGTCCTTCCTTTTCGCCACGCTCTTTGATACTTTTTTCAACATCCGGTCTTGATGGCAAATACATTGCAGTAACGGCACGTCCTATCACCATCGTTGTATCATTAACCGTTTTCCATCCACCTTCAAATTGATTGGTATATCCTAAATTTTTTAAAACAGTCCAGGCGTCATCGAGGCCGATGGTTCTTGCACGGTTTAATAAATCGTCGGGAACTTTTGGCCGCCCATCCGGGAACCGTTCGCCTTTCCATTGGGAAGTAAGAAAAATCAAGTCATCTTTAGATATATTTTGCCCATTGGCACAACGAAAAGAAAAAATGTATAACAAAAAAATCGCGATAATAGTTTTATAAGCTTGCATTATTCTATTTGATTTGACAGTAAACAAAGAAATATAGACGATTCTTATTCTAACTTCTCCAAGAAATCCTCTTTTCAGGATAATCTCAGGGCACCCTTACTTTAATCACTATTTTTTTCACACGGTCAGTTCCGGGAACTTTGATCGCTGGCCGGTGCATTTCCTGTGGCGAAAAAATAAAGAAGGTATTTGGATCGGCATCAAAATATTCACCGCCCTCATTTGTAAAATTCATGTTATCGGTTGAATACGAATAAGGAACAGTTAGTGTCGCTCTTTCATCAGCGCTTGGCGCTACGCCCATTTTTGCTTTCCCTTTGATGATATATTGAAGGTCGTTGAAATTGCGATGCGCTTCCCATTTTACATCTTCCATTTTTTTGGTCGGTCCTTCTGAGATAGTAGCAATTACATTTCCGGAGTCAATAACATACATTCCCGGTTTTAATTTTTCCAAATCCTGTGATTTCAGGAAGGTAAAGGCTTCGTCCCACCATTTATTATTCTTTCGGTATTGTTTATAAAATTCCTGTTGATTGATGCTCTTATTCGGCGTGAGTTGCAAACCGTTTTTAGAAGGAATGGTATTAAACAACGCAGTGAAATTATCTGCCGGATTCGTGGAAATTGGCAAAGGACGGCGCGGGGCAATTATTGGATCGGCAATGCCATTCAAATCATAAACAATTCTTCCATCTCTTATGGTCATTTCGCATTCTAGTTTTTTATCCGTTTCCAGTTTATAGCCGGTATAATCAAACAAACCAAACTTTCCGACGCGAACACTTAGAATGGCTATGTCTGCGCCTGCTCCCGGTGATAAATGGCCGAGTTCTTCATGATTGATCTCACGTGCCGGATTCCACGTACTTTGCGCTATTACTGTTTTTAAATCAATGCCCATTGCCAGAAATTTTGACATAGTCGCCAGCATTCCTTTCATCGCTGCATTCATGCTTCCCACATGCAGATCTGTGCTGATAGAATTTGGATAAAAACCGTCTTTAATTGAAGGAATCGCCTGAGAATAAGCAAAACTGATTCCTCCATATCCGACGTCAAAAACGATCCCTCTTTTACGTGCCTCCCAAACAAAAGATTTGACTTTATTAGTAACGGTGTCTACAATAAATTCCCTGTTGTTCAGTTGAGCAAAGCAATGTGTAAAAATATCGCCGGGCCGCAAATGATTTAAGAATAATTCTTCAATCGGAAGTGGTGGTTTTGCTCCTCCAAAATCCACCATTACCGGAAGTCCTCCCGCCAGGTTTCCTGCCAACACAGCACGATCAGCAGGCGTCCAGTCATAACCTTCGTAATGCGCCAGTTTGAATCCGACAATAATATTTTTATACTGCTTCGCTACAAGTGCCGACATTTTAGGATCCATATCGTTTTCGTCCTGTTCATACCCCGCACGCATTCCTTCGCCTACAATGTTGAGAAATGCAAGTACTCTTGTTTGAGATACATCAATGGTTTGAGCTTTAAACGTTGGAAAAGTGCGCCAGCCGGAGCTTCCTGCATCTACAACCGTTGTTACGCCGTTTCGAAAAGTAAAGCCGTCCGGTTGAATGGCAAGATTTCCGTTTTCATACTGGTGGTTTGATTCAGTGCCCCAAAAATCATGAGTGTGGATATCAATTAATCCGGGCGTTACATACATTCCTTCGGCATTCACGACCTGTAAGGCGCCAACAGGATTGACATTTTTTGCAACCAATTTAATTTTGCCGCTGTCAATCGCCACATCCATTACTTCATCAATATTGTTTTTTGGGTCAATTACATGGCCTCCTTTGATAACGATAGTATATGCCTGGGAAAAGGAAAATTTAAAAGCAAATGAGAGAAATGTAATCAACAGCAGTAATATTTTTTTCATCGATTATTTTTTTCAATTAAGATTTAAGATCAGAATTTAAACCGCTTTTTCCAGAATTTCCTTTACCCTATGCGCCACAATATCTACCTGGTCCGGACGCAGCAATACAACACCGACATTCAAAACTTTGGCGCCATCTTTATCTGCTACATTCGCAACAATACTGGGATTTCCTTTTTGCAAGTCCGATTGTACTTCGGTCGGCTTGATCTTCACTTTTGACTGATCCCAGGAAATATACAAAGAAGGAAATGCATTTGCCGGTCCCGGATTTACATAAGTTTCTCCAGTCACCGTTGGGACGGATTCCAATTTTTTCCGGATTCTTTCAATTCTGTCGAGCCAGTCGTTCCATTCTTTTTTATGGTCGCGTTCGAGATACGATTTTAATGCCGCGTACATTCCAAACATCTCTTCTTTATTCACTTTCATTGGCCTGCCGATTGGCGCTTCGTGTGGACTGTGGTTCAATTTTGCAGCTTCTATGAGATCTTTTCTTCCGAATAACAACCCCGCGCTTTGCGGCCCGCGAATCATTTTACCACCGGAAAAAGTAACGAGGTCAAAACCCATTTTCTGGTATTTAAAAAGATTTTCGACAGGTGGCACATCTGCCGCTGCATCAATAAACGAAGGAATATTGTGCTTTTTGCAAAGCGCTACAAAATCTTCTCTTGAAACGCTGGATTGTTCAGCAGCATTAAAAAAAAGTGCGAGCACCGTATTGATGTTAAACGCTTTATCCATTTCTTCGGGTCCTTCGATCTCTGTTATTTTCGCTCCGGTTGTAGTAATTGCCTGGTCAAAAAGATAGCGATGGCTTTTCTGCATAATCACTTCGGGCCGCGGCCCGGGAAGGTTTGGAATCATTTTTATTTTCTGTGCATCTTTTCCTGTAATCGCGGCAGCAGTTCCCAAAAGCAGTGCACAAGCCGCGCCAGAAGTTACCATCGCTGCTTCACATTGTAGCATTTCCGCCATCTTTGCTCCTACTTTATCCTGCAATTCATACATATTTGCAAAGTCGTGGCACGTAGAATTGATGGCTTCCATCACTTCAGGCATCATCAGCGAACCGGATAAGAATGTCATGGTTACGCCGGCATTGATCACGCGGGTAACTCCCAATTCTTCAAACAAGTCGCGCTTTGCGCCATGTTGCTTTGGCGTTGCAGATGCCGGTTGTGAAGCCAGCACTCCTCCGATCACTCCGCCGGTTAAAGGAAGTAAACCCAGGCCTTTTATAAGTTCTCTGCGTTTCATTTTTTATAAATTTTCAATTTTAACTAATTTGACCTAACAGAATTTTTTTTTCGGAAAGCCCCATGAAAAAATTGTAAGCCTTAGATGTAAGCGATGCAATCCATCTCTACGAGCGAATTTCCCGGCACACCGCCTTTTGCTACTGCTACAGTGGTGCGAACCGGCGGATTCTTCCCAAAGCGGCCTTTATACACTTCATTCATTCCCTGGTAGTCGGCTATGTCATTGAGAAATACGCCTACTCTTAAAACTTTTTCCATGGAAGAGCCGGCTTTTTTCAATTCTTTTTCCAGTTCCTGCAAAACGATTTCGGTATGCGCTTTGATTTCAAAAGGCTCTGTATGCGCCCCTTTTCCTGCAATGTAAACAACGCCATTGTGAATCGTGTGCCCCGAAAACAAAGGCACTTCCTGGAAGTTTGTTACGTTCCCCGACTTTTTTTCTTTTCCGGTAAGAGCAGTTGCTTTTGCTGTCAAACCAAATCCCGCCAATGCGGTTACAGAAGCTAATAATTTTTTGATCGCGGATCTTCTTTCTGTTTGCATAAATTGATTTTTTAAAGGGTTTATTAAAAGTGAATATTTCAAAATAAAAATCGACGTTATTTGTCAGTTTGCTGCCAACCTCAATCATTCTTTTGTTTTAAGAAGATAAAAATCACCACCATTTCTTCCTTTACTGTTTCAAAAAATTTCATTTCACAATTTTCCTTTGTCTTTTTGCTTATCAAAATGCACTTCGCCTTCTTCGTTTACAGACATGATTTCATCCGATTCAGGCAAGAAAACCTCTAATAAAAATTGGCGTCCATCCGCATACATTTTGAGATGCGATCTATTTGCCGTCACGTCTGCATCTCCCGTATAGAGCTTATCCAATTGCTTTAAACCGCTTGCATATTTTCCTTTTCTTCTTTTAAATTGTTGTTGGAGGTAATAATATTTCCAGGTAAGCAATTTTAATTTTTCTTCCTTCCGAGAAAGAAAATTGTCTGTTGATACAGAATCAGCAAACAAAACATATCCCCATCTTTCAGGATAATGTAAATTCACCAATCCTTGCGGAGACCATACAAAATAATGCTCAGGCAATAATCTCCCGGTAGCCGCATCTTTCTTTCTGAAATAATTTCCATTCAATGTATCTAACTGCCATTGCACACGCGAAAAATTCATACGCCAGATCGTTCCGGCAGCAGGATTGTTGTTTCTGCCTGTTTGAACAGAATGAAAAGGTATCGCCAATTCTACATTCCAGCTTTTATCTTTGTCTGACGCGTCATTCAATGTGCCATTAATGTGAACAGCCTTTTGTAATCCTTTGATATCCCACGTTACCAAACCATTTCCACCATTACGATAGGGCCGCGGCATAAACAGATCACAAACAGTTCCAAAAGCATTTATCTGAAATTCCATATAATTATAAGTGGTTCCGGCAGGAGCGATAAACATTTCAAACGCATTATCCCGGAATACCGGCAAATCATGCGTTTGTACCGAAGCCCAAATGTCTTTTTCTTTTATCTCAGCAAATACATAGAGAAAGTCTTTGTCCCAAAGCATTTTACACCTCGCTTCCCGGCTTGTTCCTGGTTTTGCCCCGGTTACAATATCTGTAAAAACCGGCGTCCACGGCGCTTTGTTCCAATCTTTTTCATCATCTTTTCCGTCAATATTTATCTTTTCTGTTGCCTTCAAAATAGTGTATTGAGATGGTACCTGTAAAAGCCTGTTATAATCGCTGTCATTGCCTTGCCCTTTAGCAGAGGAATTTGAAAGTGTTGCGGCCAAAAACAATATAAGGAATGTATTTTTTATTTTCATTTCATTGAATACGTTTGTTTTTTGTCCATTGCCATCCTTGCGTTAGCGACATCCTGTATTGTCACGGCGCTTGCATGGTTATTAAAATTCTGCCTGATGTAGGTAACTACTTCTGCAATCGTCTCATCAGGCAACAGATGAAGACCCGGCATTTTATTGTTGTACATTTTGTCCTTTACATGCAATTCACCTTCAAGTCCGTTCAGTACAATATTTATTGGAACCATTTTATTTCGTGTAACCCATTCAGAACCACTTAACGGCGGGAAACGGTCATTTCCTAAACCATTGCGCTGATGGCAAGAAGAGCAATAAGTATTAAAAAGCCTCTCGCCACGATTTGCATTAGCCTTGTCAAGATTATCGGCAACTTCATCCGGTTGTTTGATGTTCGGAGCTGCATGTTTTATTCTTTCCATTTTTGCCAGCTGCTGTTTTCCAAAGCGGGCTTTATTGCCTTTATACATGATTCGCCATATCTTTCCCTTTTCTGAATCAGAAATATATAATGAACCGTCCGGACCTTCAGCCAATCCCATAGGCCGGTACGCTGCATCACTCGTATTAACCACTGTATCTACACCTGCAAATCCATTTGCAAAAACTTCCCACGGTCCGGATGGCTTTCCATCTTTAAAAGGAACGTAACAAACAAAATATCCGGACTGGGGATAGGGCGCGCTGCTGGTAGACCCGTGAAAGGCAACAAAAGCGCCATCTTTATAATGTTCAGGAAATTGACTGCCACGATAAAACAACAGATCATTAGGCGCAAAATGCGCCGGAAATGCGAGAATCGGCTGTATATATTCTGCACCTTTCGCTTCCTTCTTTCCATCGCCGCCATACTCCGGATTTAAGAATAATCTTCCTTTCAAATGATTGTAATAATAGTAAGGCCAGCCAGCATCAGAGCCTTCTTTCAATAACAAAAATTCTTCGGAAGGCAAGACCGCTCCTTCCCATTCTGAAAAATATTTGGGCCAGGTGGAATGCAGGTAATCCCTTCCGTGCATCACCGTGTATAAATTATTTGTCTTATCATTCCATTCAAGCGCTACTATACTTCTAAGCCCGGAAGCAAACTTCTTTCCGTCGCTTTGAAATTGATTCGGTTTATTGGCATCGAATTTCCATATGCTGCCTCTTAATTCCAGAATCGGACACGGGTGCATCCCCGGAGAAAAAGGCGTTCTGTCTTCAACCTGGCAACAATCAGATGGAGCGCCAAATGGGATATACATATTTCCTTTACTATCAAAAGCAATTGGCTTGGTATCATGCTGCCGCGGAGGTTGCGTATCAGTAAGCATCAATTGCATTTTACTATCAGGAATCAATTTACCGGCTGTTAGTTTTTGACGATAGATGTGTGTTACCGAACTAAACCATAGATAACCGTTATGGATTCTCATTTCTGTTCCATAGCCGCCACTCCGATCGTCATAATTGCCAAAGAATGCAATGGTATCGGCCTTTCCATCATTGTTCAAATCTCTTAAAGCTACATTTCCTTTTCCTGAATAAGGAAATTTTAATTTCGCATATACGTCTCCGTTATCATTAACTGCGAGGTGCCTTACTCCGCCTTTTATACTGTCAATCACCACCATTGCTTCAAACCCATCAGGTAAAACAAGGTTTCCATTGTCGGGATCGCCTGACGGCAATGCAGCTCTTTTACAGTCTGTAAGATTGATCAGAATCATGAAAGATATAAGAGTTCCAAATGCTCCTGACTTCATAGAAAGAGTAGCTTTTTAAAAATGATTAATCAGAAATCCCAACCTCACTTTTATTGAATTTTTGCCCTTCTCATCTTCCATTCCCTTCCTGGATTATCGACCTGAAAACTTTCGAGGTTACCTCTATCCATAAGTGTAACGTAAACAGTACGTCCGTCTTTTCCTCCAAAAGCAATGTTAGTAGGATTTTTACCCACCAATTTAATTTCTTTCAACAATTCTCCTGAAGGTGAAACTTCAGCTACCACGCCTTTTCCGATGCGCGCAATGTATAAATTTCCCTTCGTGTCCCAGCGCATACCGTCGGTACTAAAATCACGGAATTCGATCAATAACTTTTTATTACCCACACTTCGCGAGTAATGGAGATCGTAAGAAAAAATTTTTCTGTGATATCCAACGTACAATTTTTTTTCATCCGGGCTTACTTCGATACCATTTGCAATTGAGGACATCGAGTCTACCAAAGTAACATGACCGTGAGTATCTACTTTCCAAATTCCGCCTGTATTTGCTTTAAAATCCGGATCGCTGGCAAATATCACATCTTTACTGTCAATAGCGAGATCATTAGGTTGTGTCATTTCTGAATTGTGGGCATAAACACTAATCGTTTTGGTATTCATTTCTACTTTCAAAATGTTATGCATTTTGTAATCCGCGATTAACATGTCGCCATGACTGTTAAACCTGATTCCATTTCCAATACTGCCGACCGGGAGTTGTACAAATAAAGAAGGCACGCTATTCAAAGGGATTATTCCAATGGTCCCTTCGTGTCCGAAATTGACCGCATAAACATTCCCGGATTTATCAACGGCAGGTCCTTCTACCCCATGCGTAAAGCTACTTGCGGGAGTAAATTCAGACGAATGATACAACTCTTTTTTTCCAGAGCCGGTATGATCACTCGAAACACAGGATAGTTGATTGACACAAAACAAACAAAAAATACTAAAGAAAGCGATCGTATTGAAAATCCTTCTATCCATATATAATTGCCTTTTGTATTTATGTATAAGGTGCTTTTTTAGCAAAAAATGGCTGCAAAGAGCAAATTCTGTAAATCAACAGTGTTCATTCTCATTGGGAAGCCACAGCAGAACGTGTAGCAAGTAGGAAATCATGCATCAACTTTTACAATGGCTAAACACTTGTCGCCTGGTAAAATTGTCATTTTTAAAAATTCAATCACCCTTCTAATTCAATCACCGTTCTAAAAGTCGGACTGTTTTCAAAAATAAGGAAATGACTTATCAAATGTTTGAAATTAAAAATATTTTTTTTTATTAGTTTGTTTTAAGTAAAATATTTATTTAAGATAAAAACCGGCATAGCCAGTTAGAGAGAAAAAAACAGAATTTCCTATTATTTGTTCTTTTGCTGACTTATTTAATTCTATATTAATCCACATACTTTATCCCGCGTTAACAAACAACAGCCCAGTAGCCCTGCTTTTTGTCCAATATCCGACGATATGATCTTTGTATCCTCATTTACAATGGACAACGTATATTTAATAACAGAAGATTTGACTTCCAAAAGAAGAGGTCTTCCAATAGCAGACAACATTCCTCCCAGAACAATCAATTCCGGATTATATAGATTAATAAGAACAGCAAGGCCTTTTCCAATTTTATTTCCAATTTCTGCCACCCCTTCCAAAGCAAGATTATCTCCATATCGCACCGCCTCAATGATATCTTCTAATTCCAAAAAACCTTTATCAGTAACAGTTTTTTGCAAACGCGAAGCGCTGCCATTTTTCATTTTTGTCATAAGGTATTCGATCAGTGCAAATCCGGATGCTTCTGTTTCAAAGCATCCTTTTTTACCGCAATAACAAATTATCTCATTATTGAACAACGGAATATGGCCAATTTCACCGGCATATCCTGAAGCTCCGTAGATGGGAACACCATTGCAAAAAGCAGACATCGCAATTCCATAATCGAGATTGACAATGCAAACGTTCTTTTCAGTGTAAGGCAAGCCCTCTGCCCCAAAATGATATTCACCGTAAGAGATGGTGCGGCTGTCATTATCCAGGAAAACCGGAACACCTAAAGATTCTTCTAACTTCGCTTTAACCGGAGCATTTCCAAAGTGATAAATGCTGAGTATTTCGCCGGTTTTTACATTAATCCGGCCCGCAAGACTAAGACCAATAGCAACGATCTTATCTTTTGAAATACTTATTTTACCTAAAAACTGCTGTATTTCTTTTATGATCGCATTAAACGATTCTTCCGAATTGGCAAACCGAAACGGAATATTCAATTCCGACTCAACAACTCCACCGTTAAAATCCAATAAGCCAATATTGATTTTATATTTCCTGATTTCTACACCTAAAAAATAACAACTGCACGGATTAAGACTGTATATTTTAGCTTTCCTTCCCGTTCCAACACTTTTTCTGCCCGTATCAATTACCAGTCCTGCACATAATAAATCTGTAATAAGCGTGGAGGTTTTGGGAATACTGATACTGAGGAATTGCGACAACTCAGGTATGGTTGACTCGCCCTGCGTTGTAAAATAAGAAATGACACTTTTTTTTCTTTTGTTGTCATGATGAGCGACAGCAGAAGCTGATGTTCCTTTTTTTATTAAATCAAATACTGCAGAGTTCATCTAAAGTTTAATAAATATTTTAATAAAACTATAACAAATACGTTAAATTTAACAAAAAGAAAAATAATTAAAAAAAAATTTTTTATTAAAAGGAATCTCTTCATATTTGCTATTTAAAAATTTGTTAATAAAAAAAGATAAACTATGAGATTATTAAATTTTTTGTTAGTGCTCTTTCTTTGTCTTGGCTTTTCATATCTGGCATCTGCTCAAAATACCACTGTAACAGGAAATGTGGTTGATACAAGCGGAAAAGCTGTTGCCGGAATTAATGTTACTATTCAAGGCAAATCAACGGGAACTGTAACAAACAACGATGGTTCATTTTCTATTTCCGCGGACAAAAATGCAACCTTAATTTTTAGCGGTATCGGCTATGCCCAGCAGGAAGTTCCTTTAAACGGACGAACAAACCTGGACATCGTTTTAAGATCAAGAGAAAATGAATTAAACGCAGTGGTGGTAACCGCACTCGGTGTCACACGAAGTCAAAAGTCACTTGTTTATGCAAACCAGGTTGTTTCAGGCAGTGAACTTACTAATGTTAAATCAGACAACCTGATGAATTCTTTAAACGGAAAAGTAGCGGGAGTTACCATTTCTCCCAGTACTTCAGGAGTTGGAGGTTCCAGTAAAGTGATCTTAAGAGGTAACAAAAATGCTTTTGGTACCAATCAGCCACTTTATGTAATTGACGGTATGCCGATAAGCAATGCGGGAAATGCCAACGGCCAACCGAACGGTACTTATGGCGGCGGCCCTGACGGTGGAGATGGTATTTCTAACTTGAATCCGGATGATATAGAAAGCATTACCATTTTGGAAGGAGCTTCAGCAGCAGCTCTTTATGGAAGCCAGGCAGCAAATGGTGTTGTGTTGGTGACCACAAAAAAAGGCAGGGTTGGAAAAGCCATTATCAATGTTTCTTCTTCCTATACAAACAATACGATTTCTTACAAGCCGAAATTTCAAAACCAATACGGAGCCACTCAAAACGGTAATCAGAGTTGGGGTGACAAACTCTCGTCACCGGCATCGGATAACAGAATTTCAGCTTTTTATGTTGATGGAAACAATTTTTTTAATTCGATAAACTTTTCGGCAGGTTCAGAAAAGGCACAAACGTATTTTTCATATGCCAACACAACCGCTAATGGAGTTATGCCGACTAATAGTTTAAGCCGAAATAATTTTACGTTCCGTGAGATTGGACATTTTCTAAACGATAAACTCACCGTAGATGTTAATACAAACTATATTCAGCAGGAAATAAATAACACTCCCGCCCAAGGACTTTATTTCAATTCGCTGACCGGTCTTTATCTTTTTCCAGTGGGTGTAGATATCGCCAAATACAAGAACGATTACGCTGTTCCTGATCCGGCGAGAAACGGGTTGCCGAATCAGAATTGGGTGGCGAATGAAGACGTACAGCAGAATCCGTGGTGGATACTTTACAAAAATCCAAATTATTCTACCCGCAATCGCTTTATTATTAACGCCAGTGTTAAGTATCAATTTAGCGAGAACCTAAGCCTTGAAGTCCGCGGAAACACCGACCGCACAACAGATATCTGGGAAAGGGATTTGTATGCCGGTACCAACCCTGTTTTGGTTCAGGGAAACAACGGATCATTTACACGTAGTAATCAGACCTTTACGCAAAATTATGCAGATGGAATTTTGAATTTCAAATTACCAACCAATTCCGGCTTTAAAATCACCGGGTTAGCTGGCGGCAGCATCACAGATCAGAATACGGTCGGAGCAAGCTATGGTGCGGGACAAGGATTGTCAATTCCAAATGTATTTATTTTGCAAAACGTAGTAACTTCTACGACCAGCCCGGTAAGTACTTTACCTACCAATCATAACCAGATTCAGTCGCTCTTTGGTAATCTAAATTTCTCTTATAATGACTGGATATTCCTCGATGTAACCGGAAGAAATGACTGGTCATCGAATCTCGCGTTTACTTCAAATGAATCTTATTTTTATCCTTCAGTTGGATTATCGTTAGTATTGAGCGAGGTTACTAAATTGCCAAACTTCATAACTTTTGCAAAACTGCGTGGATCTTATGCAGAGGTCACCACTTCTGTTCCACAATATATCACCAATCCAATAAACTATCTTGCTGGTGGTGGCTCGGTAACTTTTAACACTGTTGAGCCAAACCCGGAATTAAAACCTACTAATACCAAATCAACAGAAGCGGGTGTGGATCTTCGATTCTTCAAGGATAGACTAACTTTCAATTTTACCTGGTATAAGTCAAACACTTATAACCAGTTTATTCAATATACTCCTGCTGCTTCAACCGGTTATACCGTCGGTTATATGAATGCAGGCAATATTGAAAATAAAGGAATTGAAATGGTATTGTCGTATGACATGCTAAAAAACAGGAAATTGTCCTGGAATACAAGTTTGAATTATTCGAGCAACAAGAATACCATCATCGCCCTTGATCCGAGTGCACCAAAATCGGTTATTTTCCTCACTTCGCCTTCACCAAATGCATATGGTTCGGCATTGACAGTTGGAGGTTCATGGGCTGATATTTATGGGGTGAAATTTCAAAGGAGCGCGAAAGGTGAAATCATGTTAAACAGCAGCGGTCAACCAATCAACAATAATACGTTCGTAAAAGTAGGCAACCCAAATCCTAAATGGCAAATGGGCTGGAATAACAGTTTTAATTTCGAACATTTTAATTTGTCGTTCCTGATTGATGGAAAATTTGGAGGCCAGGTAATGTCAATGACTCAAATGATGATGGACAGCTATGGCACCTCTAAAGAAAGTGGCGACGCACGAAATAGTGGAAAAGTGGAGATCAATGGCGTTGGTCCCGATGGCACTGCGGTAACTTCTGTTGATCCTTTCAAATGGTATTCAACGATCGGCGGACGTTCCGGTATCGCAGAAGCTTATATGTATGATGCGACTGTTGTGAGATTACGTCAACTGTCTTTAGGATATAATTTTCCGGTTTCAGGCAAAGTTATCAAAGGTTTAAAGCTGTCTATTATTGGAAGTAACCTTATGTACTTTTATAAAAAAGCACCTTATGATCCTGAGATAACCATGTCTACAGGAAATGGAATGTCAGGTGTGGACGTCTTCAATCAACCTAGTACGAGGAATATCGGCGCTCAGCTAAATATTTCATTTTAAATTTTAAACTATTAAAAATATTAATAATGAAACAAATAATTTTTCATACGCATAAATCAACGAGGATGAATTTGCCGGTTAAACTCGCGCTTTTTTCACTGTTCCTCATTCTGTTGGCCGGCTGCACAAAAGACTTTCAAAAATGGAATACAGATCCAACCGGGATAACTGACAAGCAATTGTTGCCGGATTTTAATAATATCGGGTTGTATTATCCCGGTATTCAACAACATATTTTCGGTGAGGAAGGTGATTACCAGTTAACGCAAAATCTCAACGCCGACAGCTATGCTGGTTATTATATGTCGCCGGACCCGTTCCGCGGCAATATTAACAACCAGAGTTATGCTTTGGTTGACGGATGGAACTCTGATGTCTTTAGTATGGCGTACGGTCAGGTAATGGGCCCAATTAATACCATTGCCTCAAAAGGCACCCGGACACAATATCCGGATTTTTGGGCTGTGGCTTTGATTTTACAGGTGCAAACTATGAGTAGGGTTACGGATTACTATGGCCCAATTCCGTACAGCAAAGTAGGCCAGGGTTCTACCACACCTTATGACTCACAGCAAGACGTTTACAATTTATTTTTCCTTCAATTAGACACTGCTGTTGCAAATCTTCAGACATATATAACTGCAAATCCGGGAGTGAAACCTTTCCAAAAATTTGATATGGTGTATGGAGGAGATTACACAGAATGGCTGAAATATGCAAATTCACTGAGGTTAAGGCTGGCAATGCACATTGTAAACATAGATCCTGGAACAGCTAAAGCACAAGCTTTGAAAGCTATTAGCAATACCGGTGGGTTGCTTGAAGTGAATTCCGACAATGCTACGCTTTCAGGTTATGGTTATCATAATCCAATCTGGTGGATAGGAACGAGTTGGACTGATCTGTCTGTTGGTGCTGCTTACACATCCTATCTTAATGGATATAAAGACCCCCGTCTGCCGATATTAGTCGCTCCCGCTACCAGTCCTTCAAGTATTGCAGGAAAATATGTAGGTATCAGAGCCGGTACCCCGGTTGGAGGTAAACCAATGTATAATGGCTACTCAACTCCAAACTGGAATACGATCCAACAATTCAGTAATATGATTTTGATGCCTGCTGCCGAAGTTTGGTTTCTAAGAGCTGAAGCGGCTTTGCGAGGCTGGACTACCGAAAGCGCTCAAACAGATTATGAAACCGGAATTTTGACTTCCATGCAACAATGGGGAGCCAGTGCGGGCAATTACATTAATGATAACAGTAGTACTGAGGCGGCTTACACAGATCCGCTCACTCCTACTCCTGGTGTTCCTAATGCAAGTATTGCACCGGTGTCCACAATTACGATAGCATGGGATGCGGGGGCAACAAAAGAAAAAAATCTTGAGCGAATCATAACACAAAAGTGGATTGCGATGTTCCCATCCGGCGGTCAGGAGGCATGGACTGAATATCGGCGCACCGGTTATCCACGGCTTTTCCCTGTAGTGGTTAATAATAGTGGCGGAACCATTGATACTGACAAACAGATCCGCAGAATACAATATCCGAGCACAGAATATACCAATAATAAAGAAAATGTCGACGCCGCCGTTAGCAAACTTGGTGGCCCCGATACAGGTGGAACTCCTGTTTGGTGGGATACAAACAAAGGACGTCCCGATCCGGTAAACTTTTAAGGTTCAGGCTGCCATCGTTATTACAGGCTGTTACAATCCAGTTCATTTAAAAAATGAACTGGATTTTTTATCTGCAACTTGTGACCGAAAACCAACAAATATCCTGGATTCTTGTTTTCAATAAACAAAAAAAGGCTGCTCTTTCGAACAACCTTTTTATTCATTCAACAACCAAATTTATTTTACTTCTTCAAATTCAGCATCCGTTACATTATCACCCCCTGCGTTTGATTGTGCATTTTCCTGCTGCTGGCCGTTAGGCTGTCCATCACCACCCGGAGCACCTTGTCCCTGAGACGCTTTATACATTTCTTCACTTGCTGCTGTCCATGCATTATTTAATTCTGCAAGAGAGGAATCAACCGCATTTATATCCTGTGTTTTATGAGCATCTTTAAGTTTTTGCAAAGCGGTTTCAATCGGCGCTTTTTTATCTGCTGAAATTTTATCGCCATATTCTTTCAATTGTTTTTCTGTCTGGAAGATCAAACTATCTGCCTGGTTGAGTTTGTCAATTTTTTCTCTTTCTGCCTTATCAGCTGCTTCGTTCGCTTTAGCTTCATTCTTCATTTTCTCAATTTCTTCTTTGCTAAGACCACTACCTGCCTCAATACGAATGTTATGAGATTTGCCGGTTCCTTTATCTTTTGCGGAAACGTTCAAAATACCGTTGGCATCGATATCAAATGTTACTTCTACCTGTGGTACGCCACGTGGAGCTGGTGGAATTCCATCCAGGTTGAAAGTTCCGAGACTTTTATTTTGAGAAGCCATTGGCCGCTCACCTTGCAAGACATGAATCTGCACGCCGGGTTGATTATCACTCGCGGTAGAAAACACTTCTGTTTTCTTTGTTGGAATGGTCGTGTTACTGTCAATTAATCGTGTCATCACACCACCCATTGTTTCAATACCCAAAGAAAGCGGGGTAACATCCAGCAATAAAACATCTTTAACTTCTCCTGTCAGAACACCACCCTGGATGGCAGCTCCGATAGCAACAACTTCATCCGGATTTACACCTTTGTGTGGTTTTTTACCAAAGAAATTTTCTACGATTTCCTGTACTTTAGGAATACGGGTAGAACCGCCGACAAGAATGACTTCGTTAATGTCATTTTTACTTAATCCTGCATCTTTCAAGGCAGCTTCACAAGGTTTTAAACACCTTGAGAAAAGATCATCTGCTAATTTTTCAAACTGAGCACGCGTAAGCTTTTTCACCAAATGTTTTGGAACTCCATCGACAGCGGTAATATAAGGAAGATTGATTTCGGTTTCTGTAGAAGAAGACAATTCAATTTTAGCTTTTTCAGCAGCTTCTTTTAGACGCTGCCAGCTCATCGGATCTTTATGCAGATCAATTCCCTCGTCTTTTTTGAATTCTGCTGCAAGCCAATCCATAATCACTTTATCAAAGTCATCACCACCGAGGTGTGTATCACCATTGGTTGATTTTACTTCAAAAACTCCTTCGCCCAATTCCAAAATGGAAATATCAAAAGTACCACCACCCAAATCAAACACAGCTACTTTCTGATCCACACTTTTTTTGTCAAGCCCATAAGCCAATGCTGCTGCGGTTGGTTCATTAATGATACGGCGCACTTTTAAACCTGCAATTTCCCCGGCTTCTTTTGTTGCCTGACGTTGGCTGTCGTTAAAGTATGCGGGAACAGTAATCACAGCTTCTGTTACTTCCTGTCCCAGATAATCTTCCGCAATTTTTTTCATTTTCTGCAGAATCATCGCAGAAATTTCCTGCGGAGTATATTGCCGTCCTTCTATATCAATACGAATTGTGTCATTATCTCCTTTTACTAATTTATAGCTTTGGTGGGATGCTTCAGTCGTTACTTCGTTCCATTTATGCCCCATAAAACGCTTCACACTCATTATTGTATTGGTAGGATTCGTGATCGCCTGACGTTTTGCCGGATCGCCCACCTTACGTTCACCATTTTTCAAGAATGCAACTACAGACGGCGTCGTGCGTCGGCCTTCATCATTTGCTATCACTACCGGTTCATTTCCTTCCATTACTGCCACGCAACTATTTGTGGTTCCGAGGTCAATACCTATAATCTTTGCCATAATTTATAATTTATTTTTAATAATTTATTTTTTTACGACAAGGTTTGTGCCAACGGGGAAAATATGTAAAAATGGCAGAATTTTAAAACGTTTGTTCAGCTTTTTACTGCAATGCGTAAGATTGAAATAAAGAACTTTTCAGTTTCATCTTCTAGCAATCTAATGATCATTATGCAAATGATGACTGATTCTATTACTTCAGGCTTTATTTATTTTTAATAAATACTGCAGCAAATACATCTGCCCGCAACTATTTACGTTGAAAACCAGATTCCTCAATCATAAGTTTTCATATCTATATAAATAAGGCCATTTCATTTCACGAAATTTATTTAAAGATTATAAAAATTATTTTTAGATTTGTCTAAATTTATTTTTAGGCAAATGAAATTATCCGAAAGCGAAGAGAACTATATAAAGAGTATTTACAACTTACAGGTAAAAACTGAAAAGGTAAATACAAACTCGCTGGCAGTTTTTCTAAATACCAGTCCTGCCTCTATTACAGATATGCTGAAAAAATTAAAAAGCAAGAAACTGCTTGAATATAAAAAGTATTACGGATTCCGCTTGAATGAGACAGGTAATACAGAAGCTTTAAAGATCATCCGCCGGCACCGCTTGTGGGAATTCTTTCTGGTAGCCAAATTAGGAATGGAATGGGAAAAAGTGCATGACATTGCTGAAGAACTGGAACATGTAAGCAGTCCTGAACTGATTAATCGTTTGGATGCCTATTTAGGTAAGCCGAAAATAGATCCACACGGCGATCCGATACCCGATGAAAGAGGAAAAGTGGTTTTATTAAAACAAAAACCTCTGAAAGATTTAGCGATGAAACAGAATGCCATCGTAAGTTCTGTAAGCAGCCAGGGACATGAAATGATGGAAATGCTTAACCATTACGGGATCGGCATCGGCTCTCAGATTAAAGTATTAAAGTCGTTTGAATTTGACGGTTCACTGCAAATAAAAATTGCGCGGAAGCCGGAATGTATCATCAGCGGAATGGCCGCACAAAATATTTATGTTTATGATAATTGAGAGAACATTCGAAGATCAGTCATTGAGCGAAATACATGGAAGTATTGACACAAAAAAAAGAAAGGGTTGGAGAAAAATATTTTCTTTTTTAGGGCCGGCTTATCTGGTAAGTGTTGGCTATATGGATCCGGGAAACTGGGCTACTGACCTTCAGGGTGGAAGTAAATTCGGGTATTCACTTATCTGGGTTTTATTGATGAGTAATTTAATGGCGTTGCTGTTACAAGGTTTATCAGCGCGGCTGGGAATCGTACGCGGACGCGATCTGGCTCAGGCTAACCGGGAAGAGTATCCCCGGTTCTTAAACTTTGTACTCTATATTCTTGCTGAAATTGCTATTGCAGCCTGCGACCTGGCAGAAGTCCTTGGAATGGCAATCGGCATACAATTACTTACCGGGTTACCATTGATCTGGGGTGTTTGCATTACCGTTTTGGACACATTTCTCTTGCTTTATTTGCAAAAATTAGGCATGAAAAAAATGGAAGCTTTTATTATCGCGCTCATAGCTGTCATTGCAATTGCTTTTCTGATTCAGATTATCATGGCAGCGCCTGATATTCGGGAAGTGGCCACAGGTCTTGTTCCTACATTAAAGAATAATGAAGCGCTTTACATTGCCATCGGAATTATCGGCGCAACTGTGATGCCGCATAATTTATATTTACACTCCGCTTTGGTACAATCGAGGAAAATTGATCAGACACCAGCCGGAATAAAACAAGCGATAAAGTTCAATCGCATAGATAGTACGATCGCTTTGAATATTGCATTCCTGGTGAATGCAGCGATTCTCATTTTAGCAGCCACCGTATTTTTCAAATCGGGTAATTCGGATGTTGGTCGAATAGAAGATGCTTATAAATTATTACCCGGTTTTTTGGGAAATCTGGCGCCGTTTTTATTTGCGATTGCATTGATTGCTGCGGGACAAAGTTCAACTGTTACAGGAACACTGGCAGGACAAATTGTAATGGAAGGATATTTGAGCCTGAGAATAAATCCATGGGTACGAAGATTAACAACCAGGTTGATTGCAATCATTCCAACTGTCATCGTCATTCTTATTTATGGTGATCAGGAAGTAGATGCGCTACTAATTTTCAGCCAGGTGATCTTAAGTCTTCAACTTGGTTTTGCAGTGATTCCAATGATTCATTTTGTCAGCGATAAATCGAAGATGGGAGAATTTGTAATTAACCCGGTTACCAAAATATTTGCCTGGGCGATAGCAGGCGTACTCGTTTATCTTAATTTTAAGATGCTTGTAAACGAGGCAATGCCTGTGTTTGAAGGAAGCAATATTTTTCTTCAGATACTTATTGCTTCGGCTGCGATATTTTTTACAGGTTTGTTACTTTATATTCTTGCTGAGCCGGTTATTGCAAAAAGAAAATTAAAAGAGATTAAAATTCATGCTGAAGTGGAAAAAATCGTTTTAGATATACCAAAATACAATAAAATTGCCGTAGCGCTTGACTTTTCTGACAACGACAAAAAACTAATCAGTTATGCGGCCGGCCAGGGAAATGCCAATACAGAATATATTTTAATTCATGTGGTAGAAAGTGTTTCCGCCAAGCTTTGGGGCAGTCAGAGCTTTGACTATGAAACCCAAAAAGATCAGATGCAACTGGATGCATATGTAGCTGATTTAACGCACAACGGATTGCGTGCGACAAGCCTTCTTGGTTTTAAAAATCCTGCCAGGGAAATTGTAAGATTGGTGAAGGAATCGCAAGCAGATATGCTGGTAGTAGGTGCTCACGGGCATCGGGGCATAAAAGATCTGATTTATGGCCAGACGGTAAATACAGTAAGGCATGATTTAAAAATCCCGGTATTGATGGTGAGTTTGAAGGAATAGGACGAGGGTGAATGATCAATTTGTGAATGGCAAATAGAAAATAAATCGGCGTTTAAGAAGCTTTTAATTTATTTACTTCAGCAGAAATCTTTTCATTCCATTCTTTTTGTTTTACAACATCCATACTGTTTTTGGTTTCATCGTCATACTGATGTTGATATGCCACACTTTCTTCATACACTTTGTCAAAAACCGAATATAATAATTTCGTATAGTTGCTTTTAGTAAAATGCGCTTTTTTAATTTCATCTACTAATTTTTGCGCATACAAGCGGGTGATATCAAAATGGTGTTGTTCATGTTCCAGATGATATGCAGAATTAATATCTGCTTTTTTCCAGGAATCATGCTTGGTAAAAAAAGTGTATACTCCAACAGATATTACGATGTGGTTAGCTCCATCATCTTCCATTTCCGAATTAAAAGAAAATCCGGAAGCGGTCATAGCACCCCATTTTGCGCCAGGCGGCACTTTTCCCTGAAAGTCTTGCCAGGTAAGCTTTCTATTAAAGTCATAATAGATGGTATCGCTTTGAGGTTTGTTTATTTTATTTTCAATAAAAACATTTACCGTTATTTTTTGCGAAAAAACTGGTGAAGATAAAAGGAATAAGAGGGAAACGAAAGCTGTTATTTTACTAAACGACATCGGTACGAATTGGTTGTAAAAATCATGGTTGCCCATCAAATAAAAAAGTTAAAAGCAGTGTGTGGAATGTGCAGGAAACATTCCATTAAAACACAAATGCCGTTTATTTCTTTCTTTACTGTTTCTAAATCAATCCAATCGTTCTTGAATGAATAACAGCTTCCGAACTGTGTTTAAAATAACAACAGTTTACTCCTAGCAATTCTATTTGCTCAATTATTTTTTGAGTTTTTTCGGAAAGTGAATTTCCAACAGCGCGAATGTAGACTGCTGATATTTTTTGTGGGAAATGAGATGCAACTGATAAATAAATTTCCGAATCTTTTTGTGAATCATCCCCCAATAAAACAAAATGAAGGTGAGGAAACGTTTCAATGATCCTGACAATGCGCGTAAACTTTGTCATCAGGTCTGTCTGGCCCGATTTCCAAAGTTGCGTGACTGTTTTTAACCGGCTTAACAAAAAAATTCCGTTTGGCAATTCGTTAATGCGGGTAAATTCTACGATAAAATCATATAAATTCCATTCGCTTCCTGATACATAAAAAAATGGACTGCCATTGGTATTTTGATTGCCTGATGCAAGAAGCTGATAATGATTTACTACGCCTTCAAATACTTTTCTTGTATGCGCATTTTTACTAAATAAAGCAACCAGTCTTCTGCGTAAAAATGAAGAATGAGAAATTAAAAAAGTATCGTCAATATCGGATATAAAAGCGTGTTTCGAAGCGTAAGGAATATAAACACTTCCAAATTGTTGAATATTTTCTAAGGCATATTTTTCCTCCCGAAGTCTTACCAACACCGGATGCCATCCTTCTTTAGGAACCAGGTCAACAAGAATTTCATAATTAAAAAATCCATCTTCAGAGGCCTTTGCTTCATAAGTATTACCTTCCCATTCAATAGATATTTTAGCATTTGAAAAGGGAACAACCATAAATAACCGCAACATCGAAAATAAATTAATAAAGATGTTCTGCCGGTAAGTTTTTCGAGGCATCGGACTTAGTTTCAGCACATGGCCAAGCACCATTATTTTGCCTGCATTTCCAAAACCATTATAAACTTTTATGACCGGCTTATTATCTAACCGGAATAGAAAAAATATTTTCTGTTTTATCTTTCTATAAAAAGACATATCTTTTACTTTATGAATCGGATTTTCTGTCATAATAAAACATTAGAAAGATAAATGCCACCTTCTTCCACTGTCAATATATTATTTATAGTGAACCCTGTTTCTGGCGGGAAAAATAAAACAAAATGGGAGCCAGTTATTCGTGATTATTTTAAATCACTTCCCGAAAGTATAGACTTTTTTATCTTAACAGGAACGAATGATGCCGAGTCGATCAAGGATGTGATAAAAAAAAAAGCGCCGCAAAAAGTAGTAGCTGTTGGTGGGGATGGAACTATTTCTTTAGTTGCCAAACAATTATTAAATTCATCAGTTCCAATGGGAATATTGCGTGGTGGATCGGCGAATGGCATGGCAACGGAATTAAATATCCCTGAAGATCCAAAGTCACAGATTGACATTATTGTGCATGGAAAGATTAGCGCATGTGATGTAATCAAAATAAACGAAAAAGACATTTGCCTGCATTTGAGTGATTTTGGATTGAATGCACGCATTGTAAAATATTTTGACAAAAGCTCTTTTAGAGGAATGTGGGCCTATGGAAGGGTTTTTATAAAAATACTTTTGCAGCGCAAATTATTCGATGCTCATATTATTGCTGATAATCTTGATTTTAAGATTCATGCCTATATGATTGTAATCGCAAATGCCACTAAATATGGTACAGGCGCTGTTATCAACCCCGATGGCAGGATTGATGACGGCAAATTTGAATTGGTAGTTGTACGAAAAATTTCATTGGTGGAATTTTTAAAAATGTTTATAAGTTTCAAACCTTTTAATCCAAAAAAAGTAGAAATATTTCAAACTACACAAGCAGAAATAACCATAGGAAAAGCGATTCATTTTCAAATAGATGGAGAATATAAAGGAAAAATAAATGAGGTAAAAGCAGCGATACTCCCCTCCGCTTTGGACGTGATTGTTGAAAATTTGGAAGGTGCGCATCAGAAATGAAAATCAGCAAATGAACAAATATCAACGATTTCTACTCTAATATCAGCAGATTAATGCAATAAATATGGCCGTTCCTTATTCAATTTCAAAATCATTTCTCCAAATAAAGTGTTCGCCCAGGCAAACCATTTCCTGGTAAATTTTTCAGGATTGTCTTTATTAAACGATTCATGCATGAAACCTGTGCCTGCATCCGTATTTTTCAACATTTTTAAACAAGATCTTATTTCATTATCATCGGTACTGGTAATGATTCTTAAAATAATACTCATCGGCCAAATCATATCATCAAGCGTATGCGGACTGCCACTTCCTTCTGCATACTTTCCTTTAAAAAAGTAAGGATTCTTTTTGCTTAAAATAAACTTCCTTGTATTTTGATAAATGGAATCATTTACCGGAAGCGCATCGAGGTAAGGCAACGAAAGTAAACTGGGCACATTGCTGTCGTCCATGAATAATTGGTTCCCAAATCCATCGGCTTCGTAAGCATACATTTCACCGAACTGCTGATGATGAGCCGTTGCATATTTTTTTAATGCAGACTCCACTTCACTGGCAAGAGCATCACATTCAGCAGCAAATTTTGTATCATTCAAAATCTTCACAGACATGACAGAAAGCTGTCTCAAGGAAACAACCGCAAAAAAATTGGATGGAATTAAAAAAGGAAAAATCGTTGCATCATCGGATGGACGAAAAATTGAAACGATCAATCCAACGGGAACGATGGGATTGCCATAACCGTTGCCAGGAACAGTATCGGTTGACCATGAAGTAACTCTTCCGAAAGAGTAAGGGCCTTTATTTTCTTTACGCTGCTGCTGTTTAAAAGTGGTTACAACAGAATGCATGGCCTCATTCCAATCTTTATCAAATGGAGAAGTATCACCGGTATCTTTCCAATAGTGATAGGCAAGCCGAATGGGATAACACAATGAATCTACTTCCCATTTGCGTTCATGCAATTCTGGTTTCATTGCGGTAAGGTCTTTATCCCATTCACTTCCTGTAGGACCGTCATTGAATGCGTTTGCATAAGGATCAATAAGTATGCATTTTGTTTGCCGGTTGATGACGCCGGCAATCAACTTTTGTAAATGTTTATCATCTTTCATCAGGGGCAGATAAGGCCAAACCTGTGCACTGCTGTCACGCAGCCACATAGCATGGATATCACCGGTAATTACAAAAGTATCGGGCCTGCCATTGATCATTTTAAAAAAAACAGTAGTATCCAACGTGTTCGGAAAACAATTTTCAAACAGCGTGGCAAGTTTCGGATCTTTGATTACTTTTTTCATTTTAGTAATAGTTTCTTCTACTGCATTGCTGGTAAATTTTCTGTCAGAAAGTTTCGGACGATTATTTGGTAATTCCGAAAGCAAACCTGCTTTTAAAATTGAGGGAGTAAGTACACTAAGGCTGGCTACGCCCGACTGATAGAGGAATGTCCTTCTTTTCATCCTAAAATTTTCTTTAAAAATTAAAATGGAAAAATAACACTAAAAAAGTCAAAAGATTAAACTGCAATCGAAAATCAAATATTCAAGAGCTGAATTGCAAGGTAAATTCTTCATCAAAAAACGTTTTCACAATCAATAAAATTATTCAGTTTTAGGAATGTGATATAGTTTCGTAATTAACTTTACAGCATATTCATTTGAATGGAACACAATCATTCCCATCACGATCACAGTCATATTGCCGTTCTCACAACGGTAAACAGTGCCTTTGTAATAGGCATTGCTCTTAACTTATTATTTGTAATTATTGAAGCCGTTGTTGGATTTTCCATTGATTCATTATCATTACTTTCAGATGCGGGACACAATCTGGCAGATGTGGGAAGTCTTGGTTTATCCCTGCTGGCATTCAAGCTTTTAAAAATAAAATCAAACAATAAATATACGTATGGTTATCGAAAAACCACAATCCTGGCGGCCTTGACAAATGCGGTAATTCTATTGGTGTCTATTGCTATTATTGGTTACGAAGCAATTCAACGCTTCGCTAATCCACCAGCGTTGCCGGGTAAAACGATAGCAATTGTGGCAGGAATTGGTATTGTTATCAATTTTTTGACAGCGATTTTATTTTTAAAAAATAAAGAAAAAGATCTTAATGTCAAAAGTGCGTATCTGCACATGATGGCGGATGCGCTGGTAAGCCTGGGCATTATGATTGGCGGTATTGTCATCTCTTATACGCATCTGTATTGGATTGATCCGGTAATTAGTATTGTAATTGTCCTGGTTATTTTATTCAGCACCTGGACTTTGCTTAAAGAGAGCCTGGCACTTACTTTAGATGCCGTTCCGAAAGATATTAACCTGGATGAAATAAAAAATAAAGCATTGAAAATTGATGGAATAAAAGGCCTTCATCATATTCATGTATGGGCGATGAGTACAACTGAAAATGCGATGACAGCACATTTGGTAATTGACAACAGGCAGGACAAAGAGCAAATCAGCAGCATTAAAAACAATCTGAAGCACACACTCCAACATCTCAACATCCAACACGTAACATTGGAAACGGAATTTAGTAATGAAGATTGTAAGAAACCGGAATGCAGATAATGTGATGGATGTTTCAAGTTTGAGCCGTTCATCAAAATAAGAAACCGGCTTCAATATTAGTTTACGGCCCGGTTGTTGGAAATACCAATTATCAACCCATTTATCATTACCCGATGAACAATCGAATGCATATTCAGTTTAAAAAAACTAAACAACATTTACCAAATGAATGATTATACACCCATCGGTTTATCAAGATTCCTGTTTTTTCTTGAAAAACTAAAAACGATTTTAGAAAAAGCAGAATCGGCGCAAAGCCCTGCTTTTGTTGCGTACACAGAAGATATGCGTACGCCACTTTTTATGTTGGAAGCGCTGACCAGACTTTATAAAAAAATCCATCCACATCAGAAATTTAAAAAATTAAACAAACTTTTCAAAGATTTAGAAGACCGTTTAGGCGCAATAGATAATTATGACTCTTTTGCAAAAGAATTTGCAAAAGAAAAAAGGATTCCGCCAGCAATAACCAGTTATTTAGAAAAGAAGACAAAGGAAAAAACGGAAGAACTAAATGATGATCTGAAGAAAAAAAAATGGATTGGAAAACATAAAAAACGCCTTTCAAAAATTACCAAACAACTGGAAAACATAAACTGGCTAAACGAAAAGGAAGACACGCTTGCCATCTTAAATGTTTACACAAAAAATATTAATAAAATTATCAAAAGGTATAAAAAACCCAACCTTCAATTTTTAGATATTGAAAACGACTTGCATGAGCTAAGGCGGCAATTAAGATGGCTAAGCATTTACCCGCAAGCGTTACGCGGCTTGATACAATTGAGATCAAACGCAGAGGTGCCGGATTTTTTAAACAAATATTTGACGCCTGAAATTGTGAATTCGTTGTTTAATATAATGCCGGATGGAACTGGTTTAGAAGAACATATTCTGCTAAATGATCACTATTATTATGCATTAAGCTGGATGATTGCTGAGCTGGGAACATTAAAAGATGGCGGACTCAAAATTGTTATCATTGAAGAAAGCATTGCAAATATTTATAAAACATGTGAAAAAACAGAAGAGCTGGCTTATGCAATTTCTGGTGACGGACAAATGAAAATTCCGCAGATTTTGACGTATTCGGAACAAATTACAAAGACTTTTTTTGATGAAAACATTTTAGAGAATTTAATTTACAAGAAATAAACCGAAGAAATATGTTTGCAAAAATTGCCGGTATAGCAGTGGGAATCATTTCTGTTTTAGGTGCGATGCTTTATAAAGTTGTTTATAAGGCGCGGAATTCCGAACATGATGCTGAGCGTAACAAAGGGATACGCAGCTGATAGTATCAGAAAAGATGAATTGGAGTTATTTCTTATTTTACTGTTCCAAAATCAGGTATGTTTTTTGTAAAATCAAAATTCAGCGAGTCACTTTGTTTCTTCAGAATTTCCACATTTTAAACTGTATTTTGGCAAATTCTTTTGCTGATTTTAAAAAACCACTTTATGTTACTTCAGTTATTACGAGTAAAAATTCAACAACTAATCGTTACGGAGAGTTCGGAAAGCTATCCGGGTAGTATCGCTCTGCCGGATGAATTGATAGAGGTTTCGGGGTTAAAATTATTTGAACAGGTTTATGTAAACAACATTACGAACGGCAACAGGATCATGACTTATGTAATAAGAAGTAAAAAACCTGGTTTTGTTTCTTTGAACGGTGCAGCTTCCAAAAAATTTAACAAGGGCGATAAAATTCATGTGCTTTCATTTGGGTATTTCGATTCCGAAAATGAAGTACACGATTTTCATCCTACGATAGTACACGCCGACGAAAATAACCGGTTGAAGGAAGTAAAAAAATATACGTTTTAGAAATTACCTATTGAAAAAATTAACTCAAAAATTAAGCAACTGGCAGCACTGGCCTTTCCTTCCATTTTATTTTCCTGTTTCTTTTGTTTGGCTTTGGTATTGCATTCGAAGCGGCTCTTTATGGTTTTTTAGTACATCCAATCCTACCCTTACATTTGGTGGATTTGAAGGCGAAAGCAAAGATGAGATGTATAATCTTTTGTCACGGGAATATTACCCAAAGACGATTTATTTAAATCCAAAAAGTTCTTTTTGCCTCGTTCGTGACGAACTAAAAAAACATTCTTTTTCTTATCCGTTTATCGTGAAGCCCAACACAGGAATGGCCGGTATTTTATTCAGAAAGATTGCCAATGAAAGCCAGCTTGAAATTTATCACCAGTTGATGCCTGTTGATTATATTATTCAGGATTACGTTGATTATCCTTTTGAAGTAAGCGTTTTTTATCATCGCTACCCGGAAAATAAAACAGGAGAAATTTCAGCGTTTTTTTCAAAAAAATTACCATCAATAAAAGGCGATGGCATTTCTTCGATAGCAGAACTGGTAACGAAAAATAAACCAGAAATTAAAGAAGAAATTAATAAACTTTCAGCCGAAAAACTAAATGATATTCTGGCAAAAGATGAAGTTTTTTATTTGTCGTTTGTGGGTAACCGTTACCATGGAACCACTTTTCATGATTTATCTGATTTTATTGACCATAATCTCCTTAAAGTATTTGACAAGATCAGCCTTAGCAATGATTTTTATTACGGGCGCTATGACATAAAATGCCGCTCTATTGAAGATTTAAAAAAAGGAGAAAATTTTTCGATTCTTGAATTTAACGGAGCCGGTTCTATTCCGAATCATATTTATACAGGAAAATATCATTTGGCAACAGCATACAAAGAAATCATCAAGCACTGGAAAGCATTATATCAAATAAGCAATTATAACCACAAAAAAGGAATGCGTTATTGGGGATTTTCAAAAGGTTTGATTTTTTTAATCAATGCAAAAAAACACTTCAGGTCTTTAAAAAAATGTGATGAACAGATAGAACGAAAGATGAAAGCGATTCAATAAAAACCAAACAGCAGAACAACTTTTAAGGAAGATTTTTATTTCTAAAAACGAAACAATTGCCAAAGCTTTTCTACTCAAAATATTCAAGCATTTTTTCTTTGATCATTGCAGGCATCTCTACACGTTTCATCGTTTTAGCATCCATGAAATACAACGTTACGTCGCCGACATTGAGCAATTCATTTTTCTCATTAAAAATCTCGCTGTGAAAAACAATTTTGTGATGCAAAGGCATTTCTTTTACGGTGGTAACAACCGTTATCAAATCATCATATAAGGCAGGCCTAATAAACCTGCTGTGAATTTCGGTGACCGGCATGATCACTCCCGCCGCTTCTACTTCTTTATACGTCAAACCGAGACTGCGTAACGCTTCCGTTCTTCCAATTTCATAAAATTGTGCGTAATGCCCATGATATACCAATCCCATCTGGTCAGTGAGGGCATAGTGAATTCTTATTTGGGTTTTTGAAGTAAACATGTTTTTTTTGAAAAGTAAAATATAAGGGTTTAAGAGGGTTTAGAGCAGTTTACAAAAGTTTAATGCTCGAAGTACAAATACAGAAGCGCTCTCGTTCTATTTTCCCATCATACCATCTACACTGATTCTTCCGGGGCCGCACAACAAAATAGTAAGTGTAGCAGCCAGATAAACCATTCCCCTTTCACCTGTGTCAAATATCTGTCCGTGTGAAGCGATAAATACAACTACTGCCATTCCGATAATTATTGGGATACACGCCAGCCGGGTAAACAATCCTAAGATCAATAAA
The DNA here is from genome assembly GCA_025933935.1 of Chitinophagaceae bacterium. Taxonomy (GTDB): domain Bacteria; phylum Bacteroidota; class Bacteroidia; order Chitinophagales; family Chitinophagaceae; genus Ginsengibacter. Next base: position 3,609 of record JAICYZ010000009.1, on the reverse strand, counting down.
ATTCCACAGATCAACTCGGCAAAAATGATGAGCGAAAGAGAAGCAGTAGATCCAAGATGCATAAAATTCATAAACCTATATTTAAGTGTATTAAATTTTATGAGTTTCGCATATCCGTGGCTGGCAAGTAACAACCCTGTCGCAATTCTTAAAATAAGCATTCCGAAATTAAACGCGCCGGCTGAATGTTTCGTGGAAAAGAATTTACTCATTATTTATTTTACAATTGTATTAACAAAGATTTGTGCAATTTAAAGTGTTTTTATTTTCGTTCAAATATTTTTGACAAAGTGATTAGTGGAATGGTGTTTGTACTTTTGCGCGAAGTAAAATTTTCTTTTCTGGATTACAACGATTTGTTTTTTTTTTAATTCAATCATGCAAAATTAAAATCCTAAAATTAATGACGCGTTTCTTTCTTCCGATTGCCCTTCTTCTTTCTGTTTCCTGTTTTTCGCAAGCCAATTATAATGTAACAGATCCGGAAAAAAACTTCAAAGAAGCAAGAGAATATTTTATCAAAGGAGAATATACTCTTGCATATCCCCTGCTGAAACCCTTAATGGATAAGTATCCTGAAAATACAACAAGCAGTCATGCTTATTTGAACCAGGACATTGAGTACTTTTTTATCGTTTGTGAATTAAAACTGAATCACGAAATTGCTGCAGATCAGGCAAAGCGTTTTATAGATGCTGCAAACAACGAACCGCGTCAGCAACTGATGAGCTTTCATCTCGCCCAATATTATTTTACAAGAAATGATTATGCCCGCGCCATCGTTTATTATGAAAGAGCAGGTTATAATAATCTGAGCAATGAAGAAATTGCCGATGCAAAATTTGAACTTGCTTATTCCTATTTTAATGTGGACAGATTTGATGATGCAAAGCCTTTGTTCAATGAAATCCATCAGCTTCCGGATAATAAATATTATTATGATGCCAATTATTATTACGGCTATATAAGTTATCGCGATCATGATTATAATAACGCATTAACTTCTTTTCAGAAAGTAGAATCTATTCCGAAATATCGCGGCCTTGTCCCGTATTATATCGCGCAGATATATTACTTCCAGGGCAATGAAGACAAAGCATTGCAATATGGAAAAAGCAAGCTTTCGCAAAATGATATTTATTACAGGAAAGATTTAAGTCTTTTGATGGGACAAATTTATTTTGAGAAAAAACAGTTTGCAAAAGCCTTGCCTTTGTTAGAAGCTTATGTAAAAAACAGCGACAAAGTTTCTAAAGAGATCATGTACGAATTGAGTTATTGTTATTATGATGCAAACCAGGTACAGAAAGCAATTGAGGGATTTAAACAATTGAGTAACGAGAAAGATTCTCTGGGTCAGAACTCCATGTATTTGCTTGGTGATCTTTATCTAAGAACCGGCCAGAAAGAGAATGCAAGAAATGCTTTTCTATACAGCGCAGAGAATAGCAGCAACAGGAAACAACAGGAGATTTCAAGATTTAATTATGCAAAGCTTTCTTACGAATTAGGCTACCAGGATGTTGCTTTGACTTCCATGAACAAATTTCTCGACCTCTATCCTACTTCTGTTTATGCTAATGAAGGAAAAGAAATCATCATCAATCTTTTGGCGAATACAAACAACTATGCTGAAGCATTGACATTGTATCAATCGTTTGGAAAACCGACGCCAACCATGCAAAGAATTTATCCCAAAATTCTATTCGGGCGTGCTACACAATACATCAATGACCAGAAATTAAATGAAGCGGATGATTTATTAAATCAAATCATCAAAGACCCGAATGCGGGCGCTGTATTGCCTTTCGCTGATTTTTGGAAAGCAGAAACTGCTTACAGACTTAACCGTTATGATGAAGCTATAAAATACATGAATGATTATTTGCAATATGGTGGCATCCAGGGCGAAGCCAATCCTACTGATGCAAAATATGTACTGGGTTATAGTTATTTAAACTTACAAAATTATACACAGGCACTTGCTAATTTTAAATCAGTTGCACCTGCAATTTCATCCGGAAGTTCCACTTTAGAGCAAGACGCTTACGTAAGATCTGCCGATTGTTATTTTATGCAGAAAAATTACAGTACTGCAAAAAGCATGTATCAAAATGTGATTAATAATGGATTAGCACAAAGTGATTATGCATTATACCAGGTTGCTCTGATCAACGGAATAAATAACCCGGCAGAAAAAATTAAAACTTTCAATACACTTACACAACGTTATCCGCAAAGCGATCTGGTGGCAGAATCATACATGCAGATCGCCAACGCGTATATGTTACAAGAAAATTTCAGAGACGCGATTCCTTATCTCAATAAAATCCTTGATATCAAATCGGCATCAAGTCAATATCCTAAAGTTTATTTGAAACTCGGCCTTGCAAATTACAATCTGAACAATAACGATGAAGCATTAAAAGATTATCAGAAGCTTGTAACCCAGTACCCACAATCAGAAGAAGCAAACGAAGCGCTTGACAATCTTAAAAATATCTATGTTGAAATGGGCAAGCCGAACGATTACGTTTCTTTCGTTCAAAAATCAGGCAAAGTGATCAGCATATCAGAAGCCGACTCGATTACCTATGCAGCAGCAGAATTACAATATAGCAATAACGATTGTGCATCAGCAATTAATTCTTTTAATAATTATCTTACTAAGTATCCGCAAGGCGCTTATACTTTGAATGCTAACTTCTATAAAAGTGAATGTTATTCAAGAAACAAAGATTGGCAAAATGCAGTGACGGGTTACGAAGCAGTTGTAAACCAGGGCAGCAGCCCGTTTGCTGAAAGAGCGGCATTGGCAGCATCGAGAATTTTTTATTTCGATTTGAAAGATTATAAACAATCGACAGTTTATTTTTCTAAACTCCTGGAACTTGCCACCACTCCCGAAAACAACCTGGAAGCGTTGCGTGGATTGGTAAGAAGTTATTATCAGACCAAAGATTTCGCCCAGGCAAATACAACAGCAAAAGAGTTACTTACAAAAAAAGGAATCAGCACTGATGATAAAGCAATTGCGAATTTAGTGTTGGGAAAATCATTGCAGGTTAATAATCAATGCGACGAAGCAATTGCAGCATTCAAGCAGGTTTCATCGGTTAATAAATCTGAATGGGGCGCGGAAGCACGGTACGAAACTGCTAATTGTTATTATACCTTAAATCAGCTTTCCACTGCAGAAAAAGCAGCGCTTGATGTAATAAAAGTTACCGGCGCCTATGATTATTGGGTGGCAAAAGCATACATTTTGTTGGGCGACATATATTTGAAAGAGAAAGATTATTTCAATGCAAAAGCAACGTATAAAAGTGTAGCCGATAATGCAACGATTCCTGATTTGAAAAAAGAAGCGCAGGATAAACTGAATGCTGCCATCAGTGAAGAACAGCAGAACTCTAAAGTAGAAACAACACCATCGAACAGCAAATAAAAAATTAAAGCAGAAACAAACACCTATGTTTAAAAAATTGATAATGAAAAATTCTTTGAATAAAATAATTTTTATTTTTTCGCTGTGCTTTTTATTTATTCAAAGCAAAGCGCAGGATACAACGAGAAGACAAACAATAGAAATTACTTCTTCCTATAAAC
>JAICYZ010000053.1 GCA_025933935.1 Chitinophagaceae bacterium | reverse complement strand
TAAAGTTCACCCTGCCATTATTTTCAAAGTTATTCACAAAATGAGAGTTATTAACACCCCCTAAGAACCCCCATATAATAATAATATTAATATGATTTAAAGAATAAGAATTACTTAATTTCAATCCAAAGGTTTACTGTAAAGTATGGTATAGTGTTATCCTAACAAAGAATTTGCAAAAAAATATACGACGTTATTCATTTATATATTACTTTTGCTCTTCAATTTTCTAAAAATAATATAAGCCTTGAAAACAAAGAGTCTATATCATTTCTTTTCGCCGGTAACGGTTTATTTATCTCTGTCATCACGACGTGGATGCTGATAGGCCGAGCAGTTGAAACCGCCCCTATCAGTGAAAAAATATCCACCGAATTTCTCCTACTTTTTTAAAATTTAAATTTCTTGCAAATTGGAACAATCAAATATTATTGTTCGTGTTGCAATTCCCGAGGATATAATTTATTCATCTTTGATCACAGATGAAATGGCCGCCTCTGCCCAGGCGCGCGGTACAGGAATTGCCAAACGCTCGCCTGAATATATTTCCTACAAAATGAAAGAAGGAAAGGCGGTAATAGCACTCACAAAAGAAAACAAATGGGTTGGCTTTTGTTATATCGAAGCATGGGGACACGAAAAGTTTGTAGCCAACAGCGGCCTCATTGTAGCGCCGGAATTTCGAAAAACAGGAATTGCGAAACAAATCAAACAAAAGATTTTTCAGCTTTCCCGGGAGAAATATCCTGAAGCGAAAATCTTTGGCCTTACTACCGGCCTTGCTGTAATGAAGATCAACAGCGATCTGGGTTACGAGCCGGTGACTTATTCGGAGCTTACAGATGATGATAAGTTTTGGGAAGGATGCAAAAGCTGTGTGAATTACGATATACTGATGAGTAAGGGCAGAAAAAACTGTCTGTGTACCGCCATGCTCTATGACCCAAAAGATCATTATACTCCTGAAGAAACTGCCAAAGATTTTAAGACAAACTCAAAAATTTATGAAAGATTTATGAGGTTGAAAAAAAACAGGCTTTTAAATTATTTGAAAAAGAAAAAGGGTGAAAAGCCGCATTCTATTTTCAGCTTGTTCTTTAATCTTTAATTTTGAAACTTTTAAATAGGAAAAATTGATGAATAAAAAAGTTGTAATTGGCTTTAGTGGTGGCTTGGATACTTCGTATTGTGTGAAATATTTTACTGACGAGTTGAACTATGAAGTTCATAGTATCATTGTAAACACAGGTGGTTTTTCAAAAGAAGAATTAGAACAAATTGAAAAGCACGCCAAAGCACTCGGTGTTGCGTCTCATACAACTGTGGATGCTACAAAAAGTTACTACGAGAATATTGTTAAGTATTTGATTTTTGGAAATGTTTTAAAGAACAACACGTATCCTTTAAGTGTAAGTGCAGAGCGGGTTTCACAGGCATTACATATTGCAGAGCATGTAAGAAAGATTGGAGCGGATGCAGTTGCGCATGGAAGCACCGGAGCAGGAAATGACCAGGTGCGTTTTGATATGATCTTTCATATTATGATCCCCGGAGTTGAGATTATAACGCCGATCCGCGATATGAAATTATCCAGGGAGGAAGAGATTGAGTATCTGAAATCAAAAGGAGTAAAAATGAATTTTGAAAAATCAGTTTACTCCATTAATAAAGGATTGTGGGGAACAAGTGTTGGCGGAAAAGAAACACTTTCATCAAAAGGAATGTTGCCGGAAGAAGCGTGGCCAACGCAATTAAGCAAGCACGAACCGGAAGAAATAAAACTGCATTTTGAAAAAGGGGAATTGAAAGAAGTCAACGATAAAAAGTTTGATCATCCGGTACAAGCAATTCAGTATCTGCAAAGTATTGCAGGGGCGTTTGCTATCGGCCGTGATGTGCACGTCGGTGATACGATTATCGGTATAAAGGGAAGAGTTGGATTTGAGGCTGCAGCATCTGTTCTGATCATTAAAGCGCATCATGCTTTGGAAAAACATGTGCTTACAAAATGGCAGCTAACGTTAAAAAGCCAGTTGGCTGATTTTTACGGAAACTGGTTGCATGAAGGTCAGTTGCTGGATCCTGCAATGCGCGACATTGAAGCATTTTTTAGTTCTTCTCAGGAAAATGTAACAGGAGATGTTTTTATGCAGTTAATGCCCTACCGTTTTCAGATTATTGGCATAGAATCGCCGTTTGATCTAATGAATAGTAAATTTGGAAAATACGGTGAGATGAATACAGGCTGGAGCGGTGAAGATGTGAGAGGTTTCAGTAAAATTTTTGGTAATCAAACAGCCATTTATCATGCTGTAAAAAAAAGCAATGAATAAGGTTGTTTCTAAATATCAATCTTTAAAACATTATCAATGGGCGAACATTTGTGATAGTTGGAATTTAGTTGATAATGCCGGCTTGTCAGTGAAGCAGGAAATGATGCCGGCTGGAACTTGCGAACAATTGCATTATCACGAAAAGAGTCAACAGTTCTTTTTTATTTTAGCAGGAACGGCAACTTTTGAAATTGAAGGAAATCAAATAGAAGTCAGTACCCATGAAGGATTGCAGGTATTGGCAGGAGAAAAACATAGGATCATTAATAATGGAAAAACCAATTTAGAATTTATTCTTTGTTCTCAGCCTTCCATCTCAAACGACCGGATAAATATAGAATTATGAAAAAAATTAAGGTAGGAATTATCGGCGGCGCAGGTTACACAGGTGGTGAATTGATCCGGCTTCTGATCAATCATCCATCTGCGGATATTATTTATATTCACAGCAAAAGTAATGCTGGCAAACAATTGCATTCAGTGCACCAGGACCTGGTTGGCGAAACAGATCTGCAATTTTCTCCGGAAATGGATGATGATGTTGATGTACTTTTTTTGTGCGTTGGACATGGAGATTCGGTGAAATTTTTGGAGCAAAATTCGGTTCCTGACAACATTAAAATAATTTCCCTTTCCCAGGATTTTCGTTTGAAAGAAAAATCTGTATTTCAAAACAGGGAATTTGTTTACGGCCTTCCGGAAATAAACAGGGAAGAGATTAGAAATGCGGACAACATTGCAAATCCGGGCTGTTTTGCTACTGCAATAGAGTTGGGATTGTTACCAATTTCAAAAATGAATTTGCTCCAGGATGTTTACACTACCGGCATTACAGGTTCTACGGGTGCCGGACAGTCCTTATCTGCTACTTCTCATTTTTCATGGCGTGAAAATAATGTTCAGGCATATAAATCTCTCACACATCAGCACCTGAAAGAAATAAATGAAACATTAAAATCTGTTTCGGGAAAATCAATCCCGTCAATTCATTTTGTACCATGGCGTGGAGATTTTACCCGCGGTATATTTATTACATCGCAATTAAAATGCACTGAAACGTTATCTGACATGTTCGAAGCTTTTGAAAATTTTTTTGAAGGACATCCTTTTGTAAAAATTTCCCGTGAGCCGATCTTTTTGAAACAAGTAGTTAACACAAATAATTGTTTTATCAATCTGGAAAAAGTCGGCGATATTTTAGTTATTCATTCGGTGCTTGATAATTTATTAAAAGGTGCAAGCGGACATGCAGTGCAGAATATGAACCTCATGTTTCATCTGGATGAGACGGCGGGTTTAAAATTAAAAGCGAATTATTTTTAAAAGTAAATAAGAAAAATGAAATTATTTGACGTTTATCCGATAAACAACATCAACATCGTAAAAGCCCAAGGTTCTTACGTTTGGGACGATAGCGGTGTAGAGTATCTTGACTTGTATGGTGGCCATGCAGTAATTAGTATCGGTCATACGCATCCTCATTGGGTAAAAAAAATCGAAGAGCAATTAGAAAAAATTGCTTTCTATTCAAACTCTATAAAAATTCCATTACAACAAGAACTAGCTGATAAACTTGGCAAGCTTTCAGGCAAAAATCATTACCAATTGTTTCTTTGTAATTCAGGAGCTGAAGCGAACGAAAATGCATTGAAACTTGCTTCATTTTCTAACGGAAGAAAAAAGATTATTGCCTTTTCAAAAGCGTTTCACGGACGAACATCATTGGCTGTTTCCGCTACCGATAATCCTTCTATTATTGCACCGGTTAATGAAACTGAAAATGTTGTTTTTCTTCCCTTCAATGATGAAGAAGCATTAAAAGAATATTTTAAAGAAAACGGAAATGATGTTTGTGCAGTTCTTATTGAAAGCATTCAAGGTGTTGGCGGAATAAAAGTTGCTTCAAAATCTTTTCTTCAGCTGATCAGGGAATTGTGCACGGAATATGGCTCCGTATTTATTGCCGATGAAGTGCAATGCGGATATGGCAGAACCGGCAAATTCTATGCGCTCGACCATGCAGAGGTGAAGGCAGACATTTATTCTATGGCTAAAGGAATGGGTAATGGTTTTCCAATTGGAGCCATTTCTATTTCTCCTGAAATAGCGCCAAAGTATTTTATGCTTGGAACCACTTTCGGTGGAAATCATCTCGCTTGTGCTGCTGCCATTGCGGTTTTGGACGTGATAGAAAATGAAAACCTGATGCAGAATGCAGAAGAAGTGGGAAACTTTCTCGTGGATGAAATAGCAAAAATTCCTCAGTTAAAAAATCTTCGTGGTAAAGGTTTGATGATTGGTTTTGATGTTCCAAACGAACTGAAGGATTTGAAAAAAAATCTTTTATACAAACATAAAATTTTCACCGGGGAAGCAAAGCCAAACGTTATCCGGCTACTGCCTTCATTGGCCTTGACCAAGAATGAGGCGGTTAAATTTCTGGAAGCATTGAAAGAAGAAGTGGCTTTTCTTGTCTCGCAAAATGAAAATATTTCTGCCGCTATCAATGCATAAATTCATCTTTCATAAAAATTTAATTGAAGTAAAATATTGAAAAACTTCCTTTCAGTAAAAGACGCAGGCAATATAGATTCTTTGATAAAAACTGCCTTGGATTTAAAAAAAAATCCTCTATCAAATCAGAGTTTGGGAAAAGGAAAGCGAATAGGCTTATTATTCCTGAATCCGAGTATGCGTACGCGTTTGAGCACGCAAATCGCTGCACAAAACCTCGGCATGGAAGCGATTGTTTTTAATGCATCACAGGAAGGCTGGTCATTTGAATTTGAGGAAGGTGCGATTATGAATGGATCGACTGCCGAACATGTAAAAGACGCTGCGCCAATCCTCGGAAATTATTTTGATATTCTTGGGGTTCGAACCTTTCCATCTTTAAAAAACCGGGAAGAAGATTATGCAGAAAAAATACTTCATCAATTTGTAAAATATTGTGGAATTCCGGTGATCAGTTTGGAAAGTGCTACCGTTCATCCTTTGCAAAGTCTTACCGATCTGATCACCATTTCTGAAAATCTTCCTTTAAAAAATAAAACAAAACCGAAGGTAGTTTTAACGTGGGCTCCTCATGTAAAACCTTTGCCACAGTGCGTTGCAAATAGTTTTTCAGAATGGGTAAACACGTGGAAACATACGGATTTTGTAATTGCAAATCCAAAAGGTTATAACCTTGATAAGAATTTTACAAAAGACGCAACTATTACAGACGACCAGGAGGAGGCATTAAAAGATGCGGATTTTGTGTATGTAAAAAACTGGAGCAGCTTTGAAGATTATGGAAGAATTCTTCCTGTTGAAAATGACTGGTTGTTATGCGAAAAAAAATTACAGGTAACTAATAATGCAAAGATCATGCATTGTCTTCCTGTAAGAAGAAATGTCGAGCTGAGTGATGAAATACTCGACAGTAAAAACAGCATTATAACAGAAGAAGCAGGCAATCGTGTGTGGGCGGCGCAGGCCGTTTTATCTTCAATTTTAAATTCTCTTTCATGAACCAATTTTCACAGAAAAAAGAAAAACTTTTTGTTGTAAAAATTGGCGGAAACGTAATTGATGATCCTGAAAATTTAGATTCTTTTTTAAAGGAGTTTTCTGCAATAAAGAGTAAAAAAATCCTGGTTCATGGAGGCGGGAAAATCGCAACGGCCATTGGAGAAAAATTAGGAATTGAATCAAAATATATCGACGGCAGAAGGATAACCGATGATGAAACGATCGGCCTGGTAACAATGGTTTATGGTGGATTGGTAAACAAACAAATAGTTGCCAAATTGCAATCACTTCACTGCAATGCCATTGGAATTTCTGGTGCTGATGCCAATTTGTTACCTGCAAAAAAGCGGGAGGTAAAGGAAATCGATTATGGATGGGTTGGAGATATAAACCAAGCAGAAGTAGACGCGACAATTTGGGAATTATTTTTAGAAAATGGTTTAACGCCAGTTGCATCGCCACTTACACATGATGGCAGCGGACATGTTCTCAACACAAATGCCGACACGATTGCCTCTGTTATTGCTGTCGCTTTATCTTCTTTTTATCATACATATCTTGTTTTTTGTTTTGAGAAAAATGGCGTTCTGGAAAATATACATGATGAAGGTTCAGTCATCAGTAAACTAACTTTTAATGATTATTTATCTTTAAAAAATTCTGATAAATTATTTGCTGGTATTTTGCCAAAGATCGACAACGCATTCGCTGCAATAAATAAAGGAGTAAATGAAGTAATCATAGGAAATTCAAATCAACTATCTTCTTTAATTAATGGGAACCGAGGAACGAAAATTTCTTTTGAATGAGCAGTAAACAAACAAATAGCGACGATTTGTTTTTGGATGCAATTAATTTGTTAGAAGAATTAATTGCGATTCCTTCCTTCAGCAAAGAGGAAAATAAAACAGCTGACTGTTTGGAAAATTTTTTTCTTCAAAAAAATATAAAAGCCAACCGCCATTTGAATAATGTTTGGGCAACCAATAAATATTTTGATCAAAACAAAAAATCACTTCTGTTAAATTCTCACCATGATACAGTGAAACCAAATGCCGGGTACACTTTGAACCCTTTTGAACCGATTGAAAAAGACGGAAAACTGTTTGGTTTAGGGTCAAATGATGCCGGCGGCCCGTTGGTTTCTTTGCTGGCAACTTTCGTGCATTTTTATGGTGCTCAGTTGCCCTTCAATCTCATTTTTGCAGCTTCCGCTGAAGAAGAAATTTCCGGAAAAAACGGAATTGAAGCTTTACTCAAAGAATTGCCAAAAATTGACTGTGCAATTGTCGGGGAACCAACCTTATTAAATATGGCAGTAGCAGAAAAAGGTTTGCTGGTTTTGGATTGTATTGCACACGGAAAAGCAGGTCATGCTGCGCGCAATGAAGGAGTGAATGCGATATATGTGGCGATGAAAGACATTGAATGGTTAAGTACTTTTTGTTTTCCAAAAACATCTTCGCTTTTAGGCCCTGTTCATCTTGCAGTAACGTCAATACATACTGAAAACAAAGCTCATAATATTGTTCCTTCAGAATGCAATTTTTTGGTGGATGTGAGAGTGAATGAATTGTATTCTTTCAAGGAAATAATTTCAATTATTAAAGAAAACATTCAGAGCGAAATTCATCCCCGTTCCATTCGTTTGAAATCTTCGTTCATCGATAAAAGCCATCCATTAGTGAAAGCAGGAACCCAACTTGGGATTTCTTCTTATGGCTCGCCAACGTGCTCTGACATGGCTTTGATGGATTTTCCTTCGTTAAAAATTGGTCCCGGCGATTCCGCAAGAAGCCACAGTGCCGATGAATTTATTTATATAAGTGAAATCAAAGAGGGAATAAAAAGGTACATTGAACTTATTAAGAATTATGAATCAGAAATTACAAAATCAAATTCCTAATTCTTAATTCTTAATTCATAATTTTAATTGAAATGAAACTCTGGCAAAAAAATACTGAATCGTTAAAGGAAGTAGAAACTTTTACAGTTGGAAAAGACCGTGAACTGGATTTGTTTCTTGCGCCGTTTGATGTCCTTGGTTCTCTCGCTCATATCAAAATGCTAAACACCGTTGGTTTACTTACTGATGAAGAATTAAATGAATTGCAAAAAGCCTTAAAAGAGATTTATAAGGAAATTGAAAACGGAAATTTTGTTCTTGAAGAAGGTGTGGAAGACATTCATTCACAGGTAGAATTTATTCTTACAAAAAAGCTGGGAGATGCCGGCAAAAAAATTCATTCTGCGCGTTCCAGAAACGATCAGGTTATTTTGGATTTAAAACTTTTTTTGCGGAATGAAATTGAAGAATTGGTTCAGCGTGTAGAAAATTTTTTTGATCTTTTATTACAGCAAAGTGAAAAGTATAAAGATTACCTGTTGCCAGGCTACACACACTTTCAGCTTGCCATGCCTTCCTCTTTTGGATTGTGGTTTGGCGCCTACGCCGAAAGTTTGGTGGATGATTTAATTACGCTTCATGGTGCATGGGAAATCACCAATAAAAATCCTTTGGGCTCGGCCGCCGGCTTTGGTTCTTCATTTCCAATAGATAGAAAACTAACGACAAAATTATTGGGTTTTGAAGAGTTGAACTTCAATGTCGTATATGCCCAAATGAGCCGCGGAAAAACGGAAAAAATTTTATCACAATCGTTGTCAAATATTGCAGCAACGCTTTCACGGATGAGTATGGATTCATGCATTTATTTAAACCAGAATTTTGGTTTTATTTCTTTTCCTGATGAGCTGACAACCGGCAGCAGCATTATGCCGCACAAAAAAAATCCGGATGTTTTTGAATTGATTCGTGCTCATTCCAACCGCATTCAATCTTTGCCAAATGAGATTTCATTGATGCTTGCAAATCTTCCCTCAGGCTATCACCGCGACTTGCAATTGCTGAAAGAATCACTTTTTCCTGCTATAAAAAATCTGAAAGATTGTATTCGAATGGCTACATTAATGTTTGAAAATATTGACATCAAAAAAGACATTCTGGAAGATGAAAAATATAGATATTTATTTACAGTCGAAGAAATGAACAAACTGGTTTTGCAGGGAATGCCTTTGAGAGATGCGTATAAAAAAATCGGTGCCGAAGTCGAGAATAAGACCTTTGAAACCGATAAAAAGATGCATCACACGCATGAAGGGTCTATTGGAAATCTGCAAAATGCAAAAATTAAAAAAATGATGGAGCATGTTATCAGCCGCTTTAATTTTAAAGAGGTGAATCATGCTTTACAGAAATTATTACAGTAAATTGCCGGCTTGGTTTTGAATTAAAAATAATTCTGTAATTCAATATTTAAAGAAGAAGTAAAATGGCTGAACCAATAAAAAAAAAGATTGCAATTTTCGGCTCTACAGGTTCCATCGGCACACAGGCGCTGGAAGTAATTGATGCGCATCCGGATTTGTTTGATGTGGAAATTTTAACAGCTCAAACAAATGATAAATTGCTGATAGAACAGGCGCTGAAATATTCTCCGAATGCAGTTGTGATAGGCGATGAACGAAAATATGAAGTGGTAAATAAAGCCCTGGAATCAAAAGATATAAAAGTTTTTGCAGGTGAAAATGCATTAGAAGAAGTTGCCGATTTTGATACTTATGATCTGATGCTGGCTGCGATCGTAGGGTTTGCCGGATTAAAGCCCACGTTGAAGGCCATAGAAAAAGGGAAAGCGATTGCCCTTGCAAATAAAGAAACACTGGTGGTTGCAGGAGATATTGTCATGCAGATGGCAGTGGCACATCGCGTTCCGATTATTCCTGTTGATAGTGAGCATTCGGCGATTTTCCAATGCCTGATCGGAGAGACAAGAAATAAAATTGAGAAGATTATTCTTACTGCAAGCGGTGGCCCTTTCCTGGGGAAGAAACCGAATTTTTTGGTCAATGTAAAAAGAGATCACGCCTTGCAACATCCAAACTGGAAAATGGGTGCAAAAATCACCATAGATTCTGCAACACTGATGAACAAAGGTCTTGAGATGATCGAAGCAAAATGGCTATTTAATCTTTCGCCGGAACAAATCGAAGTAGTCATTCATCCACAAAGCATCGTGCATAGTATGGTACAGTTTGAAGATGGAAGCGTAAAAGCACAAATGGGATTGCCGGATATGAAGCTTCCCATCCAATATGCACTTACTTTTCCACAACGAATTGCTAACGACAACCGACGGATAAATTTTAAGAAAATTCCTGTTCTTGCGTTTGAAGAACCGGATATTAAGACTTTCAGAAATTTAAGCCTGGCAATGCTTGCATTGGAAAAAGGCGGTAATTTCCCATGCATTTTAAATGCCGCAAATGAAATTGCCGTTTGGGCATTTTTAAATAACCGCATTGGATTTCTCGACATCACGGCAGTAGTCGAGAAATGTTTACAAAAGATAAATTATATAGAAAAGCCAAATCTCACAGATTATTTTGAAAGCGATGGAGAGGCGCGTAATTTTGCAGCTTCTTTGATAAAAATGTGACTCAAAGCTGAAAGCAAAAGGGAAACAGTTTATTATAAATGAAACATCGCAGATAAAATATTTACATACCGCATGACATTATTAGCAATCAATTGGCCGGCGGTGGGTTTGCAAGCCGGCTATCTTATATTTTCTCTTTCCATTTTAGTGATCATTCATGAATTCGGACATTTTATTACAGCAAAGTGGTTTAAATGCCGGGTAGAAAAATTTTATTTATTCTTTGATCCCTGGTTTTCGATTTTCAAAAAGAAAGTAGGTGAAACTGAATACGGCATTGGCTGGCTTCCTTTGGGTGGATATGTAAAAATATCCGGAATGGTAGATGAGAGTATGGACAAAGAACAGATCAAGCAACCGCCGCAACCCTGGGAGTTTAGAAGCAAACCGGCATGGCAGCGGTTGATTATTTTACTCGCCGGAGTTACTATGAATGTTTTGTTGGCTTTTGTTATTTATGCCATGATTTTGTTTACCTGGGGTACTACCAAAATACCAAATGAAAGTTTAAAAAATGGGATCTGGGTTACAGATAGTCTGATGAGCAAAATCGGATTGGAAAACGGCGATAAAATAGAGGCGATAAATGGGGAGCCTGTTAAATATTTTGAGGATGTTCCGGCAAAAATTTTATTGGGAAAACAAATTACTGTGGAGAGAAATGGCCGGGAACAAACCATTAATATTCCGGTGAATCTCATCGAACAACTGGTAGAAAAAAAGAGCAAACGTGGTGCATCGCTGGTAGAAGTAAGAATGCCGGTTATAATAGGTGCTTTTCCTTCAACAGATGAAGAAGGTTCTCCATCATTGAATAAATCCGTTTCGGTCGACACGAGAACAAATGTGATGAAAGGCAAAGGCACTACAGCGGCGTCTGAAAATCTGAACTTCAAACGTTTGCGCTTATTTGACAAAATAGTTGCTGTTGACTCGACGCCTGTAAATTACTTCGACGAAATGGCGCCTCTTCTTAAGCAGAAAAAAGGAGACAGTATCACACTTACGGTTATCCGGAATCAACAGCCGGTTCAGGCAAGAGTGTTAGTGGATTCTGCTGGTGCTATTGGATTTTACAACATTAATAGTCTTCAGGCGGATAGTCTTGGTTTACTTAAATTAGAAACGAAAAAGTATGGTTTTTTAGAATCTTTCCCTGCAGGCGTCAGAGAAACAGGAAAGCAACTAAATTTTTATATTCAGCAATTTAAAATGATTTTAAATCCCGAAACCGGAGCTTATAAAGGCCTTGGGGGATTTAAAACCATGGCGTCCATTTTTCCTGATACCGGGTGGAACTGGGAAGCATTTTGGAAAATCACCGCGTTCTTTTCGATCATTCTCGCCTTTATGAATCTTTTGCCAATTCCGGCTTTAGATGGCGGTCATGTGGTATTTACAATTGTCGAAATGATTACCGGAAGAAAACCAAGCGATAAATTTTTGGAATATGCACAAATCGCAGGTATGGTCATTTTATTCGCACTGTTGATTTATGCAAATGGAAACGATTGGTTTGGATGGGGGCGGTGATTTTACAAATGTAACAAGGTGAAAATTGCGTTTAGAGATCACCGGGATTTGTTTTCAGTAAATAAACAAATATTCCACATTCCTTTTTTAAAAAGCAATGAATTCTTATTAATCTTTCAGGTTATAAAAACAGGAAAGATTTGAACATTAGCAAACTAATAAATAAGGCTGTTTTTCTTTTTCTAAAATCAATAAAACATATCTTTATCGACTTTATAAAAGAGAAATAAAGATGTCTTATTACAGAACACCTGTTTATAAAAGAATTTTAATTTTCATCAACATTTGTTTCGTCATTCTTTATTTATTTGTTTGTCTGGTACCTTTTGTAAATACGGGTGTTAACTGGTTTATAGCCGTACCTGGAATTGTATTTCCACTGCTTCTTTTTGTACTTATTGCTTTCATCATTTTATGGTTGACTTTAAAATCAAAATTTGTTTGGATTTCTGTAATAACCGTCGTTTTTGGCTTTCAACAAATTGCTGCGGTCTTTTCATTTCATCTTCCGTCTGAATTTTCTGCTGAAAAACAACCGAACACCTTACGTGTTTTCCAGTGGAATGTAATGGGGTTTGACCAGGCAAATGAAAAATATAATATTGAAAATGGAGGACATTCCTTGCGCCCTTTTATGATGGATGTGATCAGCGAACAAAATGCGGATGTCCTTTGTCTGGAAGAGTTTTTTGAAGCAAGTGATACTGCATTTTCTAAGTCGAATATTACTACAATAACCAAAATGGGATTTCCTTTTCATTATTTTGTTCCCATAGAAAATGAGCATTCCAAGGATCGGTCAGGCATTATTATTTTCTCAAAGAATCCCATTATTGATACGGCTAAATTTGATTTGAATCTGAACAAAAAAGGCGAACATTTAATTTATGCAGACATTAAAGTGAATAACAAAATTTTCCGAATTTTTGCAACTCACTTGATTCCGATAAAGTTTGGGCAATGGGATGAGCAACGATCTGTAAGAGAGCAAATTTATGGTGAGGAAAGTTTGGATTCATACAAAAATATCTTTTCGAAATTAATAAGAGGTTATTCCTTTCGCTATTATCAGGCACTGCTTGTTGGCGGGAAGATTGAAGAAAGCCCGTATCCAGCGATCATTTGCGGCGATTTCAATGACATTCCGAATTCCAGCACTTACTTCAATGTAAAAGGAAATTTACAGGATCCGTTTCTCAAAAAAGGTTTCTGGACCGGCAGGACAACCAGGAAAAGTTTTGGAATCATTTCACCTGTTTTACGTATTGACTATATTTTAGGAAGCAGGGTTTTTAATGTAGGTCAATTTCAAATTCTGCATGTCCCTTATTCAGATCATTATCCTGTAGAAACAGATTTAAAATGGTGAAGTGCGAATAGTGAATCCGAGTGAGTCTGAATTGCTGAATCTAAATCATTAAATTGTAAAACAAAAATGGAAGTCTGTTTATTTAGTATTTTATTAAACTTTGCCGTTTTATCTTTCGCAAATTATTTTTAATATTTCTGGCTTAGATTTTTATTATGTTGGATAAAACACGATCCTTTTTTAAGGCTATTTTAATTGTTATTAATTTTTGCGTAATTCTTCTTTATCTTTTCGCTTGCCTTGTACCATTCATCAATACCGGAAAATATTGGTTTTTTGCTCTTCCCGGACTTGCTTTTCCTTTGTTGTTTTTCGCATTGCTTTGCTTTATTATTTTTTGGATCATTGCAAAATCAAAATGGTTTTGGATTTCCCTGTTTGTAATGCTGATTGGCTTTCAACAAATTGTGTCCGTTTTCGCATTTCATTTACCGCAAAACTTTTCGTCCGAAAGGAGTACCAATACTTTGAGAATCCTGCATTGGAATGTAAGGAGCTGGGATAATTTTCCCGATTCTAAAGGAAATGAAAAAGGATATTTGCCCGACATGATGCATCTTTTAAAACAACGCAATGCCGATGTGCTCTGTTTTGAAGAATATGCAGATATAAAGGATATGAAAGATTCAAATTCAATAACATCCACAATAGTGAGAATGGGCTATCCATATCACGTATTTGCGGAAACAGATCCGGATGAACATACATATGCAAGAGGAGTTGTTATTTTTTCTAAATATCCTATTGTGCAATCCGACACATTTAATTATGGTGAAAATACACAAGCGGAACATCTCGTTTATATTGATATAAAACGAGGCGATAAAACATTCAGAATATTTACAACACATCTACAGTCGGTTCGATTTGGATATTCAGATTATGAAAGTCTTCAAAGATTGAAACATGCACGTGATCCGGGTTATCACGATTCGCGAACGATCGTTTCGAAATTAAAAGCTGGCTATTATTACAGGTACCTTCAGGCGCAACTGGTAAAACAAAAAATAGCAGAAAGCCCCTATCCGGCCGTCCTTACCGGCGATTTTAATGATGTGCCAAATTCGAATACCTATTTCGTTATTAAAGGAAATCTGCAAGATGCTTTTTTGAAAAAAGGATTTTTTATTGGCCGGACTTTTCGTTTCATTTCTCCTACCTTAAGAATTGATTATATTCTTGCTGATAAAACTTTTAAAGTAAATCAATTCCAGGTAATTCACGTTCCTTATTCTGATCATTATCCGATAGAAGCCGATCTTCAATGGTAAAGATAAATTCTGAATGGCAAATTAGGTAATCAGCATTTATACACCACTCATAACTCACGCTACTTCACCCTTTCCTGTGATTTTTTTCTTTGCAAAATCTTTTGAAGCGCATCCACACAATTCTGTATTGCTTCCTCAAACGATACGGCATTTTTCTTCACAAAATCATCGTTGCCGGGAACAATCAGCCGGATATCACAAATTTTATTTTCCGGAACTGCAGCGCCATCTAAAGATAAGGTTACATCAGC
Organism: Chitinophagaceae bacterium; assembly: GCA_025933935.1. GTDB lineage: Bacteria > Bacteroidota > Bacteroidia > Chitinophagales > Chitinophagaceae > Ginsengibacter. Next base: position 2,788 of record JAICYZ010000053.1, on the reverse strand, counting down.
GCTGATTATTTTATCATCGAAGCGTGCTAATTTTCCAACTTTTTCGTCTACAAAATCGATCAAATCCTGCGTTGCCTTGAATTTTAATGTTTGCAAATTAATTTTCATAATTGTATATTTTATCCGGGAAAATATTTTTGATTCCCGTGAAAGATAAAAAGAATAAACTTGAACAGTTTACTATTTCAGGAAGTAAAAAAGTTCAATTTGTATCCATAAATTTCATGCCCGAAAAAATTATCGTTAACGTTAAAATTCTTTACTCGCCTTTTAAAGTGTTTTATTTCATCATGCATATTTGGTAAATTTGGTCTTCAAAAACATCGACTTCTTCAATAAAGAAAATATCCACTCTATGAAAAAAATTTTGTTTTTAGTGATTGCCTCATCTTTTCTTTTTAATGCTGATGCCCAGTTTAAAACTTATAAAATATCGGTAAAAGGTGACACGATCAACGCGATTGACGTTCATGGTTTGAAGCAAGGCAAATGGGTCGTTCATGTAGATCCTTTACGTGGTGAACCGGGATATGAAGAGGAAGGGATTTTTGTCAATAGTAAAAAGGAAGGACATTGGAGAAAATATGATCTGCAAGGCGATTTGATTGCATATGAAAATTATAAAAATGGTGATAAAGATGGTCAGTCACAATATTTCAACTTTTTGGGAGACCTTACAAGAGAAGAAAACTGGCATGCTTACAATCCGGAGCAACCTTATGATACCATTCCCATCTATGGTACAGGGAATAACGAAATACTAAGTTACAAAGTAGTAAAAGCAGAGCCATACAGTGTAAAAGATGGCACCTGGACTTATTATGATAATGGTAAAATTGTTAAGACCGAACAATACGACCGTGGGCATTTACTGAACCCGAACAAACCAACGGAAGTAGCCTCTGACGAGCCGATGAAAAAGATTGTTCCAAAAGAAGTATTGGAATATCAGAAAAAGAATGCCGGTAAAAAGCATGTGAAAGTAAGGGATGGAATGACTGGATATTAGCGTGTAATTCTGCTCTTAGTTAAATTACAGACTTTCATTGATAATTAGTACTTTTAAGTAAAATGTTCAATTATGGTTTCAACATCTGTTTATGATGAAGTAGCTGATTTTATAGCAAACATGAATCCCTCAAATGTTATAAAATTTAAACCTTCCGCAGACAATCAAAAACGTTTTGACTTTTTATTGGAGAAACATAGGGAAACAGACCTTTCAACTGAAGAGAAAAGTGAGTTAGAGCATCTCCTTATCTTGAATCGTATCATTGGACTTGCTAAAGCACGCGCTTTAAACCTGCTGGCTAAATGAAAAGGGATAATATCCGGGAGCAATTAAAACTGCAGATTGCTGATCGGGCACATTTTCGATGTGAATATTGTCTTCTTCCTGACGCAGTTAGTTTTTATAATTTTCATGTTGATCACATAAGAAGTTTGAAACACGGAGGCGCATCAGATATAAGCAATTTGGCTTACTGCTGTCCTGATTGTAATTATTGTAAAGGTTCTGACATAGGAAGTGTGGGAACAAGTGGTGAGTTAGTTCGTTTTTTTAATCCGCGGATGGATATTTGGGGTGAACATTTTGAATTGATTAACGGGTTGATCGTGGGCAAAACAGCAATTGGAAAAGTTACTGAAGAAATTCTTAAGTTTAACGAACCTGACAGATTGGTTTTCAGGCGCCAACTGATTCAATTAAATCAATACGGCGAATAGAAATGGAATATTATCGGTAAGTAAGATGAAAAGAAGTCATTAGGCTCGTCTTTTTCCCACGTTCATTATTTTATAACAAAGTTCTTTCATTAAAGAGCCGGTGGAAATTCCGGAATTTCCAATTCCAATGCTTTTCAGGTTTGAATCGTGTAGCAATAAAATAACCTGTTCTGTTTCTGAATAAGAATAATTTTTTACAGCAAGCAAAACCTGCTCTACCAGGTGAGCATTGAAAGAAAAAACCGGCTTTAAAGCTTTTTCACTTTTGTCGGCCATCTGATGTACACTCAGAATTTTAGAAAAATATCCATAAAGCGAAGGCAGAATCAGCTGTATTGGAACAGCTTTCGGATTGGCATCAAAATATTGAATGATGCGAATCGCTTTTGCCGCATCTTTTTTGCTCAGCGCATTTTGTAATTCAAAAATATTATACTCTTTACTGATGCCGATAAATTTTTCAATATGGTCTTCTGTAATATTTTTTTCAGTGCCAATATTGATCGAAAGTTTATCTATTTCATTTACAATTCTTGAAAGGTCGTTGCCTATATGCTCAATCAATAAATGTAAAGCCTTTGGTTTTATTTGAAATCCATTGGTTTGTAAATAATCATTTACCCAACCCGGTAACTGGCTTTCATACATTTTTTTAGATAAGAAAACTTCACCTTTCTTTTTGATTGTTTTTGAAAATTTCAGCCGCCCATCCAGCGTTTTTCCTTTATAAGATACAACCAGGATCGTGGATGGTAAAGGATTTTCAATATATGACTCCAATTTTTCCACATCTTTCATCTGCTGTGCCTCTTTCAATAAAACTACCTGCCTTTCAGCAAACATCGGATAGCGGCGGCAGGCATTTACGATGTCTGGCCAATTCGCGTCTTTTCCATAAAAAATGGTTTGATTAAACTCCGCTTCAGACGGGGAAAGAATTTTCATTTCAGCATATTCCATTATTTCATCAATGAAATAATCTTCATCGCCTTCCAGCCAGTAAACCGGTTTAAATTCTTTCTTTTTCCAATTCGTAATTATTGCAGCAGCGCTCATGCGT
>JAICYZ010000209.1 GCA_025933935.1 Chitinophagaceae bacterium | reverse complement strand
GTTCTATCTGACCACGTCTAGCGCGTTGAGAATGAGTTGTTTACCCGACCGTCAAAAAATAGTTCGTCCGTATTTATATTGAGCTTTTTCATTTTGGTACGTATATTTTTGATGACTGTCATTTTTATTTTCTGAGAATATTCCTGTTCATTCATAGACTGGTACGGCACTTTTTTAACTGTCATTATCCAAAATATTTCCGCTAATCTTCGCGCCAGTGCTGTAATTGCTGCTGCACGGCCTTTCTTGAGAGCAATGCGCACGAAGATTTTTTTAAGAACACCGGATCTTCTTTGGGCGATGGTATTGGCTGCCAGTCTGAATGCGTTGGCCATTATGCTTTTGCCTTTCGGCGTGCGTGAACTCATTGTTTTGTCTCCGGTTTTTTTATTGTTGGGAGCCAGACGAAGCCAACTTGTAAAATTTTTTTTAGTCGGAAATTTAAGGATATCCGTTCCTATTTCTGATATGAAGGTCATTACTGTATTTTCTCCTATTCCTTCTACGGTTAATAAATTGACTCCGAAATATTTCATGCTAAGGGTTTCAACATCATATTTGGGGCGGTTCTTTATATGAGGCCGTTTGCTGGACTTAACGACTTGTGTATTAGAGACAGGTAATGATTCAATAACCTGTTTCAATAACTGTTCTATTTTTTTGTCGCATTCAGCCATCCTTTTCTGATAGTTTTTATAGGCTTCCAATTCGTCGGCAAGGATAAAGAGTTGTTCGTCTTTCCATTGTCCCTGTAATGCGTCTGCTATTTCCTGTTGTGTTTTTTTTACGGTACCATGAGCCAGCGATGCTAATTTTTCTCCGCTTCTTTCGCCCTTTACTATCGCCTCAAGCATTTTCATGCCGCTAAGACCGGTGATATCGCTGAGGGCTACATCAAGCCGTACATTCATGAGACGCAGTGCTTTTTGCATTCGCTGCTGGGAGGCTGAGGCCAGCGCTACAATGTTGTCACGATGGCGATGGTAAGTTCTGATACGTTCCACATCCGGAGCCGGGATGAATGCACCTTTGAGCAGTCCAAGTGTATGAAGGCGTTGCAACCAGCGGGCATCTTTGGTATCGGTTTTTTTCTGTGGATCTTTAATGTAGTTGTTGCTTAAAACAACTTCAAAGCCGGCCGCCTGCAAACAGCTGTAAAGCGTTTGCCAATAAGTACCGGTGCTTTCCATTGCCACTGTCTTGATGCCATTGGCGCGAAGATGCTCAACCAAAGCGATATTATCTTTGGTATAAACACTAAACTTGCAAACATCACCGGCAGATTGTCCGACGGCCACATAATGAGACCTGGAACCGACATCAATACCTGCGGCGTGCTCGTTGATTACAGGCATTGAGATTGATTTTTCTTTTTCCATTTGTTTGAAATTTTATTGATGAAAAAAAAAGAAACAATGCACTAAATTGTATCTTTGAGTAGAAAGATTGTTCTATACGGGATACCTGTAAAGGCTCACCAATTGATTTTTCAAGCAGAGGGCACTGTTGTTGCAGTGTCCTCTTTCATACAATTTTGCCAGAGTTCCAGGCGGGCTCGTTTGCCGGCACCATTCGACAGCAAGGCTTGTAGAACATCGTTTCTCCCACTAAAGTTAGCTTTTGATTTTATGATGAATTATTTCAGCAGAAGAACAAATATCATCTTTTTGTATTTATCTTCGGCTGTAGTTTTGCGATTGAGCTCACGTTCGGCAAGACGTTCATTAAATATGAGCCCATCGCCAAGTCTTAACCTTTATGTACTATACTGACAAGACACAATCATCTTACAAATCAGACTTGACATTTTAGAAAAATGAAGAAAATTAAAGCTGTAATTTTTGACCTTGACGGTACATTAGCTAATACCTTACCTCTTTGTATTGAAGCTTTCAGACAATCTGTAGAACCACTTATTAATCGTTCTATTTCTGACGCTGACATTATTGCGACATTTGGACCATCGGAAGAAGGAACCATTATGGCTCTTGCACCCAATCATTACGACAAAGGCATTGCAGATTACTTACATTACTATGAGCAACTACATGATATGTGTCCTATCCCTTTTGGTGGTATGAAAGAGATTTTGCAGACCTTAAAAAACAAAGGTGTTCGCATTGCAATGGTAACAGGAAAGGGAAAGCATAGTACGGGACATTTCATTAAGATATTTTAAACTTACCCATTTTTTTGAAATGATAGAAACTGGCTCGCCGCAAGGTGCCAGAAAGGCGGAAGGCATTCAGATCATACTGGATAGTTTAAATGATATTAATAAAGATGAAGTGATTTACGTCGGAGATGCGCCAAGTGATATAATAGCAAGTAGAAAAGTAGAAATTCCAGTAGTTGCGGCTGTCTGGGCGAACACTGCCGAACCAAAAAAGCTGCAAGAAATGAAACCTGATGAACTGTTTTACACGATTAAAGATTTTGAAGATTGGTTGCTTGAAAGAATATAGGCAATCCCTCTTTGGCCCAAGATTGTGGTTCGTTTGTTAGCCAAGCTTCCGCTTTGCGCTCTTTAATTCTATCAAAATAAAAAACATCAAAATTTATTGCTTTACTGTATTTTTAAACCAGATTAACGAGTAAGGATTAATTGAATGATAATTAGCTAATGACGCTTCCGCTGATAAAGCGGACACTTTTGTTTTGACACGCTAATAATAATAGCTCTTCAGCATATAGGTGCAACAAAATCTGAGAGATTTAATAATCAGCAATTATTAATATATTGATTATCGATAAGGGACACTAATGGCATGTAAGTAGTACGTGGATAACTTTAAAACAATTTTAAAATATGTTTAAAAACTACTTCAAAACAGCATTCAGAAATCTTGCACGCAACAAGATCTATTCTTTCATCAACACTGCAGGTATAAGTTTGGGTTTGGCTTGTGCCATGCTTATTATGTTGTATGTAAAAGATGAAGTGAGCTATGACGGGTTTCATAAAAATGTAAACAACATTTATCGCATTGTATCGAAACGAAAAGAAAATAAAATTTCAGTCACAGGTCTTTTACAGGGACCAAGGTTTGCGCAAAATATTCCCGGCATAAAATCTTTTGTGCGTGTCGATAATCACTATGAAGATATAAAGACAGGAACAGATGTTCAATCGCAAAGTGTGTTATATGTCGATTCAAATTTCTTTTCTGTATTTACTTTTCCATTATTAGCAGGGGATGCAAAAACTTGTTTAACAGAACCTCATTCCATTGTGCTAAGTGAAGATGCAGCAAAGAAACAATTTGGCACAACCGATGCTGTCGGAAAAATAATGATGATAAAAGAAGACAGCACATTTGCTCCTTATAAAGTAACGGCTGTCGCGAAACGTTGCCCCCAAAATTCTTCTATTCGGTTTGATGTGCTCTTACCTTTTAAAGAATCTGATGCAGATTCAAAGGATACACATAACTGGTTTAATAATTACCTGAACACTTTTGTTGTTCTCGATGATAAAGCCAACCTGCAAACAGTGGAAAAACAAATGCAAAGTTTTTATGTTGCAGATGCGAAACAAACCCTTTCAGAAATGCTGAAAATTGATGGTGGAGATCCAAATGATATTTCTATGGGCACTTATTTTTTACAACCTTATCTTGATATGCATTTGAACCCGGATTTGCCTGCAACGAACGGTTTAAGCAATTCGAGCAACCGGATGTATTCATATATTCTTTCAGGTATTGCACTTTTTGTGTTATTGATTGCGTGCATCAATTTTGTGAACCTTTCCATTGCACGTTCTGTAAGAAGAGCCAAAGAAGTTGGCATTCGCAAAGTAGTTGGCGGCGACAGAAAGCAACTCATCATGCAGTTTCTTGGTGAATCATTTTTGTTGTGCACTATTGCTTTTGTATTTGCAATTGTGTTAGCACAGTTATTATTGCCTTTGTTTAATAATCTTTCCAATAAAGCTTTATCAATTTCTTATTTGTTGGATGCAAAATTGGTTGTAGGCTATATTATTTTATACATTATCACAGGCTTGCTTGCCGGCTTTTATCCTGCCTTGGTTTTATCCGGCTATAATCCTGTGCAAACTTTGTATAGTCGTATTAATATTTCAGCAAAAAATTACCTGCAAAAATCGTTGGTGGTATTGCAATTTACACTCGCATCGTTTTTAATTATTGCCACATTTATTATTTATTCCCAGTTTAACTTTTTAACCAAAACGGATTTGGGATATGATGACAGTAATCTTGTCATTGTAAATAAAAATGGACTAACACATGCCGAAGCTGGTGTTTTTAAAAACGAATTACTAAAGAACCCAAACATTGTCGGTATTAGTGTAAAGAATGCCGGCGAATGGGGCACCGGTACTAAAAATTCGGCTGGTTCTACTGTATACTTTACTAATGAAATTGTCGATGAAAATTATTTGCCTTTATTAAAAATCCCATTAGTTGCAGGAAGAAATTTTTCAACAGCATTTCCAGCTGATTCTGCACAATCTATTATCGTGAATGAAAGTTTTGTGAAAGCGGCACACTGGAAAAACCCGGTTGGTGAAACCATAAATATGTTGGGAAGTAATAATGAAACGTATCATGTAATTGGTGTGGTGAAAGATTATCACTTTGCATCGTTAACAAAAAAAATAACACCGCAATTATTTTCAATGAATGGTTCGTATGGAAGTTATTATATCAAGATAAAACCCAATACAGCAACTGCAAGTTTACAATGGATACAAAAAACATTTCGCCAGTTTTATCCAATGAGTTCTTATTCTTATGTATTTAAAAATGATGAAAACAGGAAGCAATATGCAGACGTTGAAAAATGGAAACAGATTATTTTATTCGGAGCGTTGCTAACCATTTTTATTTCCTGCATTGGTTTGTTTGGATTATCTGTTTTATCGGCAGAAAAAAGAACTAAAGAAATCGGCATTCGCAAAGCACTCGGTGCATCAGTGCAACAAATTGTTACGACGCTTTCAACCGATTTTATAAAGCTGGTTGTAATAGCTCTGATAATTGCAACTCCATTGGTGTATATAGCTGCTAACAAATGGTTGCAAAATTATCCATATCGCATTCAGGTAAACTGGTGGATGTTTGCTTTATCAGGAATATTAGTTATGTTGATTGCATTGATAACAATAAGTTTTCAATCAATAAAAGCAGCAGTAGCAAATCCAGTGAAGAGTTTACGAACGGAATAATTAAGAAAAAGTGCCAGCAACAAAAGTATTTCCGCAAGCGTGCTGGCACTGCAGCATCGGCAGTAGTAAGCCTTATTTAGTGCAAGGTTTGTAGTTTAATTGTTAGGCAAGTGTCCGCTTTGTACTCTTTAATTCTATCAAAATAAAAACCATCAGAATTTATTGCTTTACTGTATTTTTAACCCGACTAACAGAGTAAGGATTAATGGAATTGATCATTAGTTAATAAAACAAGCGGTGCGCCTGGGCCAATCGGGATATCTGAATAAGCATAAATGAAAACAATCTTATTTTTACTTTTTGCCTTTTTTACTTCTTGTTCAATGGATGCCCAGGATATTACAGGACCATGGAATGGAATTTTAAAAGTTCCGGGAAAACAATTAACCGTTGTATTTCATATCAGCAAAAATGATACTGGATATAGCTCTACGATGGATAGCCCTGACCAGGGTGCCAAAGGAATTCCAACTACTTCTACATATTTCGAAAACTCAGCTTTAAAAATTACTGCATCCAATTTGGGACTTGAATATGAAGGCACTTTAGCCGGGGACAGTATCATTGGTACATTCAAACAAGGGGGAATGTCGTTTCCATTAAACCTGACAAAAGGAAAAATTGAAAAGAATACAGTCATAAGACCACAAGAACCAGTAAAGCCTTATCCTTATTATTCGGAGGATGTAACTTTTAAAAACAATAAAGCTGATGTTACTTTAGCCGGCACTTTAACCTTACCCCAAAAAGAAGGAATGTATCCAGTGGTAATTTTGATAACCGGAAGTGGTCCTCAAAACAGAGACGAAGAAATTATGGGGCATAAACCATTTCTTGTGATTTCAGATTATTTGACAAGAAATGGTATTGCTGTTTTGAGATATGATGACCGTGGGGTTGCACATTCAACAGGGGATTTCAAAACAGCAACTACTGCGGACTTCGCATCCGATGTAGAAAGTGCCATTTCCTATTTAAAAACGAGAAAAGAAATTAATGCAAAGAAAATCGGGTTAATAGGACACAGCGAAGGTGGAATCATAGCGCCAATGGTTGCAGCTAAATCCAAAGATGTTGATTTTATTGTTTTACTTGCCGGGCCGGGACTTCCAGGTGATAAATTAATGCTATTACAAAAGAAAAAGATTGAACGGGCAATGCACATTGATGAAAAAGAAATTTCTAAAGGGCAGAAAATTTTTAGCGGAGCATATCGCATCATTTTAGAATCAGATACAAGTGACACTAATTTGAAAAATAAACTTAACACTTATTTCAAACAAAGCTTTGACAACAAACTTCCGGAAGAACAAGTAAAGGCAACTACTAATCAAATTACAACACCCTGGATGATTTATTTTTTGAAATACAATCCTGTACCGACATTAGAAAAAGTAAAATGTCCGGTATTAGCAATTGATGGGGAAAAGGATTTGCAAGTTCCGCCGGAAAATCTGGTTGCGATAAAAACTGCGTTGGAAAAAGGAGGAAATAAAAACGTGACAACAAAATTGTTCCCAAATTTGAATCATCTTTTTCAGGACTGTAAAACTGGTTTACCGAGTGAGTATTCTCAAATTGAAGAAACGTTTTCACC
>JAICYZ010000180.1 GCA_025933935.1 Chitinophagaceae bacterium | reverse complement strand
TATAGATTAAGAAAAAAATTAGAGATACCTTCCGGTGTTACTTTAAATGATTTTTTGGGAAATGTTGTTTGAGAAAATAAAAATCATGCTTGTTTGTTTACTGTATGAAAGAATGACCGTTCAGCTTTCGTTTGTACATTAACCGTTATATTTATAAAGGAATAATAAAAAACAGTCATTTTCCAGTACAGTGAAGAAATAAAAATTTCTTTATTTCTTGCTTTGCTGTAATATATTTTTAAAATTCTATTACTGATATTTTTCCATCAGGTCATACAGAATTTTTTTATCGCCTTCAGTAAAAGTAGCGCTGCTGTCCTGCGTTTCGAAATGTCTTTTAAAGGCAACGATTGCCGCAGATGTGTCTTTGATGTTATAACCAATAATCCGCAAAGCCTGTAAATCATTAAAGTTTGGCGGAACTACGATCGTGCTTGTGTCCCCGTACCACAATCCAAATCCTCTTTCTGAAAGCAAATGCCACGGGAAATTTACATTCGGATCCTTTTTTCTTGTAGGAGCAATATCTGCATGGCCGATAAAATTTGCGGTTGGAATATAATATCTTGATTTTAGTGTATCCAACACCGTTAGTAAGCTGTTTATTTGTGCAGCCGGAAAAGGTTCAAAACCGTTATTATCCAGCTCGATTCCAATAGAAGAAGAATTAACGTCTTTATCATTTCCCCAGGAAGCACGCCCCGCCTGCCATGCCCGCAAATAATCATTCAACATATGATGAACCGTTCCATCTTTACAAATTACATAATGAGCACTTACCTGTGTTCGCGGCAAAGTGAAAGTGCGCAAAGTTTGATCACAACTATTTTGAGCCGTATGATGAATAATTACAAAATTTGGTTTGCGTAAACCAAAATTGGTAGTACCAACCCACGTTGATTTATTCCCGTCAACAGGATATTTCCTGATTTCTTTTGCAAAAGCTTTTGCCTGTTTTTTATAAACTTTATTCGTTGCTGCATATTTATTCGAAGAGCAGGCGGCAACCAAAAAAATAAGAATGAAAAGTAAATTAGTTTTAGCATTCATGTTTTTGCGTTCAGATAAATTTGAATGTTATAAAGACAAGAAGAATTTTAATAGACAGTAAGCGAACAAATAATTCAAATTCTCATTTTGAATTTCAAGAAAATATCAGGCGAAATCATATTTTTTTACACGCCTCCGATAGTTTTTAAACATGCTCATCCATTTTAATTTAAGTACGCCGACAATTCCTTCTTTCACGATTCCTTTATTCATTTTAGAAACTCCATATTGACGGTCAATAAAAGTAATGGGCACTTCTTTTATTTTGAATCCAAGTTTCCAGGCGGCAAATTTCATTTCAATCTGGAACGCATAACCAACAAAACTGATCGTATCAAAATTGATCACCTCCAAGACATAATTGCGGTAACAAACAAATCCGGCGGTAGGATCTTTTACCGGCATAAAAGTGATCAAACGGGTATAAATGGAAGCGCCTTTGGAAATGAAGATTCTTATCGCAGGCCAGTTTTCAACTTTTCCGCCTTTTACATATCTTGAGCCAACTGCTACGTCAGCGCCACCGGTTTTGCATGCCCTATATAATTTATCCAGATCTTTGGGATTATGAGAAAAATCGCAATCCATTTCAAAAATAAAACGATAGCCTTTATCCAAAGCCCATTTAAAGCCATGAATGTAGGCCGTTCCGAGGCCAAGTTTACCTACACGTTCTTCCAGAAACAATTGCCCCGGATAGGTAGCAAAAAGGTTTTTTACAATATCGGCTGTGCCATCCGGAGAGCCATCATCAATAATCAAAACATGGAAATCCTGCTCTAAATCAAATACGGTTTTTAGTAAAAGAGATACGTTTTCCCTTTCATTATAAGTAGGTATAATAAGAAGTTTTTCCAAAAAAAAATTATGAGATTTGAAATTGAAATTACCGTTTTAATTGTTACAATTTTTCAAAAGGTATAAGCTGTTATTTCTTAAGCAGGGTTCTGTTAAAAATTTCCGTTAGTTTTTGTTTTGTATGTAACGGAAAATCTCCTTTCATCATCCAGTCATAATATTGAGGTTCGGCCTTCAACACTTCAGCGACGCAGCGGCCCTTAAATTTACCAAAATTAAAAACTTCCACGTCATTTTCTAAAACGAACCGCCTCGCAAAGTCTACATATTTTTCTTCTCCGGTAAATTGTAATACAGTTTCAAGGGTATTTCCAAGATGTTCGTATCGCAATAATTGCGCTTCCAGAATTTCCCACGTTGCTGTTGCATCTGCTTGCGCAGAATGTGCATCTTCCAGTTCCTTTTCGCAATAAAATTTATAAGCAGCAGCGAGTGTGCGTTTTTCCATCATGTGAAAAATCGTTTGTACATCCAGCATTTTTCTGTTATGCATTTCTAAGGTAATTCCTGCCCGCAAAAATTCTTCCATTAGTAAAGGAATGTCAAAGCGGTTTGAATTGTATCCTGAAAGATCGGCGTTGTCAATAAATTGTTTCAATTCATTGGCCACCTCTTTAAATATGGGTGCGTCTTTTACTTTTTCATCAGTAATGCCATGAACCGCGCTGCTGGCCTTGGGTATAGGCATTTGCGGGTTTACCAATTTATGTTTGACCACTTTTGTTTTATCCGGCAATATTTTTATGATCGCTATTTCTATTACTCTGTCAATCGCAATATTAACTCCTGTGGTTTCAAGGTCAATAAATGCGATCGGACGTGTTAATTGTAAGGCCATATTGGATTAAAAATTTACGATTATTGTTTGATGTTTAATGTATTTAAAATATCCATTCCGTCATAATTGCCACTGCTCATGAATAAAAAATTGGTATTTTTTAAATCCTCTGTTTTTAATTTTTCTTCCAGCTTTTTTCTGTCAGTAATCACTTCCAGGTTTTCTTTTTGAAATCCGTTCTTCACATTTTGTGGATCGAGAAATTCCATTCTTTTCAATTCCAATGCATGTTTGCTGTAAAATACAATCGCTTCATCAGCTTTTTCCATTGCCCCTTTGTATTCTTCCATAAAATTTTTATTCAGGCTGCTAAATGTGTGTAATTCAAGAATGGCAATTAATTTTCTTTGAGGGAATTGTTGCTTTACTGCATCGATACTTGCTTTCACTTTGCTTGGTGCATGTGCGAAATCCCTGTAAATATTGCCGTAGTTTTTCTCACTGATTAATTCAAGTCGCTTTGCAGCACCTTCAAATGTTGCAATACCTTTTGCAAACGCTGCTTCCGCCATGCCAAGTTCTTTACATACATCATATGCAGCTTGCAAATTTAAAAGATTATGATTACCGAAAATCTTTAAACCTGTTTTTTCATTCTCAATCGTCACAGTGGTGACACCATTTTCAATCGTATGATCCGGCAGGTGGTATGGAATATATGTTATTTCTTTCCGCAAATTTTCTTCCACCAATTTTTTTAGAATTGCATCTTTTTCATTGTAAATTAAAATGCCCTTTGTTTCTAATTGTTTAATGAAAATAATAAATTGTTCGAGGTAAAAATCAAATGTAGGAAACACGTTAATGTGATCCCACGAAATGCCGGTGATTACAGCGATATGTGGAAAGAGAAAATGAAATTTCGGTCGCTTTTCTATCGTACTTGCCGGGTATTCGTCGGCTTCACAAACAATAATTGGCGCATCAGTAAGTTTCACACTTTGTTCAAATCCATGAAGGCGCGCTCCAACCAAATAATCAAAGTCAAAACCGGCATTTTTCAAAACATGCATGATCATGGCAGTAGTCGTGGTTTTGCCATGACTTCCTGCTATAGCGATTCTTTTTTTATGAAGACTTTCCTGGAAAATATATTCAGGAAAAGAAAATATTTTCAGGCCCAGTTCTACAGCTCTTTTCAGTTCCGGATTATCTGCTTTTGCATGCATTCCTAAAATAATCGTATCCATTTCTGAACTAATATTTTCAGGAAACCACCCCATTTTGTCAGGAAAAATGCCTTCTTCTTTCAAATTCGAAGCGGATGGTTCAAAAATCTCATCATCGCTCCCGGTAACCCGATATCCTTTATGCTTTAAAGCAATCGCCAGTTGATGCATCACACTACCGCCAATAGAAATAAAATGAACCCACATAATAATTTTACAATATTTTCCGTTAATTTATCATAAATTCTTAATCCAAAATCTTTTTTTGCCAAATACATTAAAATCTTAATTCTAACTTTGCAAAATAAGACCTAATTAAACAATAATCTATGAAAAAATTATTCCTTGCCCTGCTTGTTATTTGCCTTTTGGCTGTTACCGTATCTTCGTGCAGCAGCAGCCGCAGAAGTGGCTGCCCGATGGCAGAAGGGATTATACATTGATCTAACATTTTAATGAAAAATACATGAACTGGATACCGTTAACCGATGAAAAACAACTGGATGAAGTTGTCGTTAATTCAAATACTGTTCCACAGGTGATTTTTAAACACAGTACCCGTTGCTCAATCTCCAGTATGGCGAAAAACAGGCTGGACATAAAGAATGCTCCTGACGGCATCAATTTCTATTTTCTGGATCTGATACAATACAGGAATCTGTCAAACAGGATTGCCAGGGAATTTGGAGTAACTCATCAATCTCCACAGGTTTTGGTAATTGAAAATGGAAAATGTGTTTATCATGAAAGCCACAGTGGTATTCATTTTGATGAAATTGAATCCATCGTTATGCAACAGTAATCGGTAAAAATTGTTCTTTTTTCTGTTTCTTTCTCGTGGCATTTCGCTTGGAAAGAAATAGAAAAACAATTTATTTCTTCGTTTGTTGTCACCCTTGATTTGCCATTAACAAGTAATAAGACATTTACTTGCTAATTCACATTCAAATATTCCTGTAATTCGGCATCAGTTTTTACCATTACATCACGCACTTTGCTCCCTTGGTTTGGACCCACAATTCCTGCGGCTTCCAGTTGGTCCATCAAGCGGCCTGCACGATTATAACCGAGTTTCATCCTACGTTGTAATAAAGAAGTACTTCCGCTTTGGCTTTGAACGATCAAACGGGCAGCATCTTCAAAAAGCGGATCACGATCGGCAGCATCAAAAGTTTTATTCTCAAATTCTTTTTCATCCACGTATTCCGGCAGCATAAAGGCTTCCGTATATCCCTGCTGATCGCCGATAAAATCCGTGATCTTATCAACTTCAGGCGTATCTACGAATGCGCATTGCAGCCTGGTTAATTCGCCATTATAGCTGATCAGCATATCGCCTTTCCCAATCAATTGTTCGGCGCCACCAATATCCAGAATTGTGCGGCTATCAATTTTACTACTTACTTTAAAGGCAATCCGGGCGGGGAAATTCGCTTTGATCGTTCCGGTAATGATATTTACAGAAGGCCGCTGTGTAGCAATAATTAAATGTATCCCAACTGCTCTTGCAAGTTGCGCCAATCGTGCAATGGGCATTTCCACTTCTTTACCGGCAGTCATAATTAAATCTGCGAATTCATCTATTACCAAAACAATAAATGGCAAAAACTGGTGCCCTTTTTCCGGATTTAATTTTCGCGCAGCAAATTTTTGATTGTATTCTTTGATATTTCTTGTGCCTGCTTCTTTCAACAGATCGTAGCGGTTATCCATTTCAATACAAAGCGCATTCAAGGTATGAATTACTTTTTTTGTATCCGTTATGATCGCATCTTCTTCTCCCGGTAATTTTGCGAGGAAATGTTTTTCGATACTTTTATAAATACTCAATTCAACTTTCTTTGGATCGATCAAAACGAGCTTCAATTGAGAAGGATGTTTTTTGTATAAAAGTGAAACAAGAATTGCATTTAATCCGACAGATTTTCCTTGGCCGGTAGCACCAGCCATCAACAAATGCGGCATGGAAGTAAGGTCAACAATGAAGTTTTCATTGTCAATTTTTTTCCCAATTGCAATCGGTAAGGTAAAATTATTGGTTTGAAATTTATCAGAATTTAAAAGTGTTTTCATGCTCACGACCGTCTTCTTAAAATTAGGAACTTCAATTCCAATGGTTCCTTTTCCCGGAATCGGCGCAATGATGCGGATGCCAAGCGCAGAAAGACTTAGCGCAATATCATCTTCCAGGTTTTTGATGCGTGAAATACGGACGCCGGGTGCTGGAATGATCTCGTACAATGTGACTGTTGGTCCTACGGTAGCAAAAATTTTCTGAATTTCGATATCATAATTCTTCAGTGTATGAAGAATTTGATTTTTATTTTCTTCCAGTTCAGTTACATCCTGCACAATTTTGTCGCTTCCATGATTTTCCAGAAGATCAATGGTTGGATATTTATAATTTCTGAGATCCAGAACGGGATCGTAAGGATCCTGCTGGATTTTTGGTTTTATTACAGTTGGTTCTTCTTCTTTCTTTTCATTTAGAACTTCTGCATTTTTCACTTCCAGTGTTATTCCTGTTTCCGGAGTTTCTTTTGCAAAAGATATTCTTTCTTTTTTAGGTGGAATAACTTCTTCATTTTTCTCTACGATATCAAATTCATGTTCATAAGGAATTTCTTCTTTTATTGCATTTTTATTGATCGGTAAAATTTGCGAATTTGATGAAACTTCTTCCTCCTCCTGTTCTTCAGCGATTTCTGGTGTAAAAGAATCGGCTTTTTGCTTTTCAAAAAAAGAATTAGCTGCAGCAATTCTATTTTTAAAATTAAAAGAAGGATTAAAACGCCAGATGATATAACTAAGCAACCCAACCAGCAAGAGCAAGGCAGTGCCAATATAACCAATTGTTTGCTGCAGCCATTCATTGATCAGATCACCCACTTTTCCACCCCAAAAAAATTCGGCATTGGAAGCATTGATTTTATGAGAATGGGGTGTGTGCATTAAAAATGATGCACACACACTGATCACCAAAAGTCCCGCAATTACATAACGGATATTTCTGCTGAGTGAAAATATTTTTTTTGGAGAAAATAAATTGACACCAAGTACGAAGAAGAAAATGCAGAATAAATAAGAGGCAATTCCGAAACCGGAGCGGAAAAACAGATCAGAAAAATAAGCGCCTGCAGTGCCCAAAGAATTGGCCATTTGCGTATCATGACTGGGCAGTAAAATTTTCGCACCCTGCAAAACTTTTGATTGATCCTGCTGCCAGGTAAATAAATAAGAAGTGAAAGCAATGAATAACAAAAAAGAGATCAGGATCAAAACCGTTCCCGCGATTTTGTGGGAACGCTCATCATGAATCAATTTTTTTACTTCTATTTTCTCCACTTTATCAGGATTCATTTTAGAAGGATCTGCAGACTTTGTTTTTTTAGTTTTTTTTCGGTTAGTTGCCATTGATAGCAAAGATAGAGAAAGAGTTAAATTGTTTAATTGTTAAATTGCTGTACAGCATTGATTTTTAGAATCGTTTTTTGAGTGGTTTAATCTTTGGAAACGTTTGAATAATACCGATCAAATCATAAATTTAAAAAGTTAATAAACGAAGAAATAATTAGAATTCTTATTGCGAAAGAACTATAATAGTATTATTAAAAAACATTTACATTTTACAATTCACCAACTCACGATCTCGCTTTTTTCGAAATGCCCACAAATAAAAAAATCCACCCGAGAATGAAACACAAACCGCCAAAAGGTGTAATGGCTCCTATCCAATTGTAACCGGGAAGCTCCGCCGCTTTTATTGCTGTAAGCACATACAAAGAGCCGCAAAATAAAACGATTCCTGCGATAAATAGTTTACCCGACCAGTTCACGAATTTATTTGGAAATTCTTTATAAAT
>JAICYZ010000011.1 GCA_025933935.1 Chitinophagaceae bacterium | reverse complement strand
TTGTATCGCCAACTCCATTAACCATTGTATTTTCAGAATAGGCCCAAAAAGCATCTTTGCTTCTTTCGATAATTACTTTAATCGTTTTCACGTTTTTATTATTTTAAATTCATTTCTTTTTTAATTGTCTTTTCAATTCCCTTGCCACTTCATCGGATCCATGATAAGGAACCGGATAAGTTCGGCCATTTTTCACGTAAATGTAATGGCTTCCTCTTACTCTCAGAAGTTTCCACCCGTTTCGTTTTACCAATCTATGTAATTCAGTTTATTTCAATTTTCAGATCGTTTCGTTTGGCTTCTCGAAGGGATTATTTTAATACTGATTGGCAAATGTTTTTGAACGATTTTTCTTTTCTTTAAGTCTTCTTTCTAAGATTGTTGTTTACTATCCGCTACAAAAACAGTGGCCATTAATATTTATCTCTCAGTTCCTGGATGAATTTTTCAATTCCTTTTCGAATACTGGTTGCAGAACCGCGGTGGTTATTTACCAAAACTGAAAAAATCAGCAGCTTGTTTTTCTTTGTATATAAAAAACCGCTGAGAGCAACCACACCATTCAGCGTTCCGGTCTTTACAAAAATATATCCGCTGTCTTGTTTGTAATAACTGGAAATAGTTCCGGTTCCGCCCGTTGGCAAAATATTTTTGATTCTGTCCATTCCAAAATCATCTTTCATTTTATTGAGAATGAAAACAAAATCTTTTGGAGAAAAAAGATCATATCTGCTAAGCCCTGACCCATCGACCCAGGATGGTTTTTGAGGCATCAGTTTATAATCTGTTTTTAATAAAGTATCAATGATCTTTCTGTCGCTCATTTCTCCTAACAATCTTTCACTCACCATCAATAAACTTTGTTCTGCAAAAAAATTATCGCTGCGGTGCATCATCGGTTTTAGCAGAGAATCGGTCGGTTGGGAATGGATGATATCAGTGAGATTGCCCGAATATTTCTCAATTGTTTCAACATCACTCTTTAAAGTGTCCTTCAATAAATTCTGTAACGTTTTTTCATCAGGCCTGAATGGAATTTCAGAATGTTTGGTTCTTCCACTCTTAAAACTAAAATCGTTTGTATCCCACGGCCTGTAAGCATCGTATCCATTTGCTAGATTCCCGCTTATTACAGAATGTTGTTGAAAATAAGAAGGCAAAAAAGACAAAGTGTGTTCATTTACCCAATCCACCATTACCGTATTCCCATGAAAAGGAAACGCGCTTCTTTGCGCCATATAATCTTCAAGATAATCGCCCCAGCCCCACCCGGCGCCTAAATATTCATCAAAGGCAGGATCGATAACCTGAATGGTTTTATATTTTTTCAAAAAATCAAAAACAGGATTATTTCTATAATCACTGTGCATAAAAGACGGGTCAGCCATTCCTTTTATAACCACAGTACTGTCGTTCACGTGATCGTATGTTATTCCAATCAGACTATCTCCCAAATATTTCATGGCTGCATAGCATGTTGCTAATTTTGTATTGCTTGCAGGAGTAAAGTACTTTTCTGCCTGATAATTGTACCAATATTTTCCGGTAGCAGGTTCGTAAACGCTGATCCCGGTTTGGGCATGGACAAATGCTTCATCGTGCAACAGATATTTGGTTGCCGGGCGGTTTATTTTCTTAGAAACAGAGCAGGAAGAAATTAAAATGGCTGCAAAAAAAATCGCGGGGAGTATAAATTTTTTCATCGGTTCAAAATACAACTAAATAATTTTTTCCCTTATTAATTTTTAAAATGGCATCCGGCAAAAGGAGAAATAATGCAAATTCTCTTTTCATAAATACCTTTGAAACTGCCGGAATTGCTTGATTGTAATTTTTTTCGAGAGTTCAAGCACAAACAAATATTTTTGCAAACCATAAAAAATACACGTTTCAAAAAAAATCATTTGAATGGATAACAAAGCTGACAAGAAAAATTTAACGGAGTCTCATATTGAACAGTTTAAAAAAATTTGTGGCGAAAAGTTCGTAATTATTAATAAAGAAGAACTAAATAATTATGCTCACGACCAGACTGAAAATTTACATTTTCTGCCCGGCGTAGTTCTCAAAGTGCGATCAGCAGAAGAGATCAGCGAAGTTTTAAAAATTTGCAACCAGGATAAAATTCCGGTAACGCCAAGAGGCGCAGGAACAGGACTGAGCGGTGGAGCATTGCCTGATTTGGGCGGTGTTTTAATTTCTACCGAAAGGATGAATTCTATCTTAGAAATTGATGAAAAAAATCTGCAGGTGATTACAGAACCGGGCGTGATCACAGAAGTGTTGCAGGATTCTGTAAAAGAAAGAGGTTTGTTTTATCCTCCTGATCCTGCAAGCCGTGGTTCCTGTTTTATCGGTGGCAATATTTCTGAAAACAGCGGCGGCCCAAAAGCGGTAAAATATGGCGTGGTAAAAGATTATGTTTTAAACCTGGAAGTGGTGTTGCCTACAGGCGAAATAATATGGACAGGAGCGAATGTTTTAAAAAATGCGACCGGTTATAATTTAACCCAGCTTATTGTTGGCAGCGAAGGAACTTTAGCAATTGTAACAAAAATTGTTTTGCGGTTAATTCCAAATCCAAAGTTTGACCTTTTGATGCTCGTTCCTTTTAAAGATGTATCAAAGGCAAGCGAGGCAGTGAGCGCTATTTTTCGTGCTGGTTATACGCCAAGCGCTCTGGAGCTCATGGAAATCGATGCCTTGAAAATTGTAAGCGATTTTGTAGGAAGTTCTCCGGTTCCGGTAACAGATGAAACCGTTGCGCATTTGATCGTAGAAGTGGACGGAAATCATTTGGATACTTTGATGCTCGAAATGGAAGCGATCTCAGAAGTACTGATGCAATATGATTGTGGTGAAATTTATTTCGCGGATGATAACGCCCAAAAAAATGAGCTTTGGAAATTGCGGCGCCGTGTGGCAGAAGCGGTGAAGATGGATGGATACACCATTGAAGAAGATACGGTGGTGCCTCGCTACCAGCTTCCTGCATTGATCCAGGGAGTGAAAAAACTGGGCATTCAATATGGTTTTAAATCTGTTTGTTATGGCCATGCCGGTGATGGGAATCTGCATATTCGCATAAAAAAAGAAGGAACTTCCAACAGTCAGGATGATCCGGAAATTATCAAATCTTTGCGCGCTTTATTTATGCTGGTAAAAGATTTGGGTGGCACAGTTAGCGGTGAACATGGAATTGGGCTGGTGCAGAAAAGTTTTATGGATATTGTTTTTACTGAAAAACAACTGGATTTAATGCGTGGAATAAAAAAAGTATTTGATCCAAATAATATTCTGAACGCGGGAAAAATATTTGATTAACGTCTAAGGTTTTAATTAACGAATCATTAGATAACCATTGATTTAAATTCGTTTCTTAAATACTCTTTTTTAACCGAAACCCTTGAATATTATGAAAAAGGCGCTCATTATTTTATTATTACCCTTATATTTTCAGGCCACCGCTCAAAAACAAAATGAAAACAATCAAAGTCAGAATGAAAACCAGGAAGTAAAAAGATCAGGTTTTCAAAAAGATAAATTATTTACCGGGGGAAGCGCCAATATTGGTTTTTCCAATGGAACAACAATGCTCGGAATTACGCCCCAACTTGGTTATAGCCTCACAAACTGGCTCGATGCCGGTATCACTTTTAACGTCAATTATATTTCACAAAGAGATTATTATACCACCGATAAAATTCGGCAAACCATTTTTGGACCGGGAGCTTTTGTAAGATTATTTCCTGTAAATTTTTTATTTGCCGGTGCGCAATATGAATATAACATGATTCATCAAAAACAAATTTTTGCTAATGGCACTCCCACATTAAGATATAATTACAATGCGAACAGCCTTTTAGTTGGTGCCGGTTACGCAGGCGGCAGGGAAAGAGGCGGAAATAGTTATTACTATTTATCCATTATGTGGGACATCGCCGGCGATCCTAACTCTCCTTACGTTGATAATCTTGGCCGCGCCACACCGGTAATCCGCGCCGGTTATAATATTGGTTTGTTTCAAAACAGCTATAGAAAAGCCAACCGGTATTGAGTCGTTATCAGAAATAGAAAATTCAATTATTTCTTTCTTTTCCGGAAATAAAAAATTTATTTGCTCCAAAAGATTTGTCTGTGATAATGGGCTTACATTCTCAATATTCATTTGAATTTATAACCGATATCAATGTGTATGGATTGAAGTATATTTATGTATGAAATTTTAATAATCATGAGAACAAATATCGATGACGAGCTTATGAAGAAAGCGGTTAAATATTCTAATTTAAAAACCAAAAAAAAAGTAATCACTGAAGGGCTTAATCGTATATAAAGTACCAAATGATACTTAAATTGTTATCGTTGCAGCGGAAAGTAAAATGGGTTGGAGTTTAGATAAAATGAGATCCGTTAAATGGTAGAAAAAAGAGCAATTTATTTTTTTAACAATTAAAAATATTTTATGAGAACTAATATTGATATTGATGATAAGCTAATGGAAGAGGCAATGAAATGGTCTAAGTTAAAAAGTAAAAAGGAAATAGTTAATAATGCCTTGGTTGAATATATTAAATTGCAAAAAAGACAAGCCATGAAAAATTTGCAAGGGAAAGTAGAATGGATTAGAGATTTAGACAAAATGAGAACTTATGATAAATGGGACAGTCATTGATACCAGCATCTGGGTCAATTACTATAATCCGGTAATGGACGAAAGAAGCGAAATAGTGAATAAATTAATTGATGACGATGACATTGTTATTTTACCTTATTTTACAGGAAACGTTGCAAGGTATTAAAGTAGATAAAATTTTTGCTCTAACAAAAGAATTACTACTGTCTTATCATTACATCCCTATAGATTCTGTTTATTCAGCGATTATGGCCGCAGATCTTTACCGGTTTTTAAGAAAAAAAGGAATCACAATAAATAAACCGAATGATTGTCTTATTGCTGCGATCTGCATTGATAACAATATTCAAATCTTCCACAATGACAAAGATTTTGATAATATTGCAAAATACACATCACTAAAAATTTATAAAAGTTAAGAATGACAAAAATTAAAGTAGCCAACCCTGTAGTGGAAATTGACGGCGATGAAATGACAAGAGTAATCTGGAAATATATAAAAGATAAACTAATTCTTCCTTATGTGGATGTAGATTTAAAATATTTTGATTTAGGAATTGAGCACCGCGATGCCACTGATGACCGGGTAACGGTTGATGCTGCGAATGCCATTAAAGAATATGGTGTTGGAATTAAATGCGCTACCATTACTCCGGATGAAGCACGGGTGAAAGAATTTGGCTTGAAACACATGTGGAAAAGCCCCAACGGAACCATCAGGAATATTCTGGACGGCACTGTTTTTCGCGAGCCGATTGTTATGCAAAATGTTCCCCGTCTCGTTCCCAACTGGACAGCGCCAATCATTATTGGTCGTCATGCTTATGGAGATCAGTATCGCGCTACTGATACAGTGATAAAAGGAAAGGGAAAATTGACAATGACATTTACTCCTGATAATGGAGAGCCGCAAACTTTTGAAGTACACGATTTTAAAGGCGACGGCGTGGCGCTTTGCATGTACAATGTGGACGAAAGTATCGAAGGGTTTGCAAGAAGTTGTTTCAATATGGCGTTGAACAAAAAGTGGCCTTTATATCTTTCTACAAAAAATACGATTCTTAAAAAATACGACGGACGTTTTAAGGATATTTTTCAAACGATTTTTGAAAACGAATTTAAAACCCAATTTGAAGCAGCGAACATTACTTACGAGCATCGGTTGATTGATGATATGGTCGCAAGCGCTTTAAAATGGCATGGAAATTTTATCTGGGCTTGTAAAAATTATGACGGTGATGTACAAAGCGATACACTTGCCCAGGGTTTTGGTTCACTTGGATTGATGACTTCCGTTTTGATTACTCCGGATGGAAAGATTCTTGAAGCAGAAGCCGCTCACGGAACCGTAACAAGACATTATCGTGAACATCAGAAGGGAAATCCTACCTCAACAAATCCCATTGCATCTATTTTCGCATGGACACGTGGTTTGGCTTTTCGAGGAAAACTGGACAATAATCAACAATTAATTCAATTTGCAAATGCCCTCGAAGAAGTATGTATCGAAACTGTAGAAAGTGGTAAAATGACAAAGGATCTTGCCGTGTGTATCAGTGGCAATAAGGTTTCGCACGGAAAAGACTATTTGTATACTGAAGAATTCCTGGAAGAAATAAATAACAATCTGATGAAGAAATTAGAAAATATTTTATAGCCATATAAAATATTGGTTGCGTGTGCCGTTTTAGGAACAAATTTTGAGGAGTAAAGATGTTTTTAAAAAAACTGCGCCTTTTTGCTTATCCCGAAGGCGCAGGATTTTTCTTTTGAAAAAAGTTAAAAAAGACGATCATTCATTTTAAAAGATACGAAAAAGATAGTTCTGACGTTAATTCCTGTGTTTGAAGTTTTGGATTACTAAACCAGATCAATTCCAAATCATTTCTTCGGTTTTCGGATGAAGTCAGATTTTTAAAGGAAATGCAACTGGTATTTCGGTAAAACAGTCAAATGCTTATAGCAGTGTAAGTTGTGCCAAAGAAGAAATTAGATCAACAATTAAAATTCCGTTTTATAAAAAAACCGTTAATTATTCAAATGTCCAAAATTCTGGTTGTTGATGATGATGTAGATATTTTATCCGTCATGGAAATCCTTTTGTCTATGAAGGGCTTTGATGTACAAGTGACATCCAAAGGCGAAAACACATTACATAAAATAGAAAGTTTCAAACCGGATTTAATTTTATTAGACGTCCTCATTTCCGGATACGATGGCCGCACCATCTGCAAGCAATTAAAATCGAACGAAGCAACAAAGCATATACCGGTAATCATGTTTTCTGCTCATCCTGGCGCCGCTGCCACAATTGCTGATTATGGCGCCAATGATTTTATTTCAAAGCCTTTTGATGTAAATAAACTGATTCAAAAAGTGAATGCACAATTGGGCATCTCTTTGAACTGATAACTTTCCAAGTGAAATCAGAAACGAATCAAAACTGTAAACAAAGAAATACCGCAAATTCTTATTTTCTAAATCATCGCTTTCCCTTTTTCTTACGCTGTTTTTCTGTAAGGATTTAATTTAATTTTTCATTCAAAATATCATTTGTATTTTACTGGAAAATTTTTCACATGCCTTTAGAGCCGTGGCGCATTGGAACTGTTATTCGTATTGAAGATGAAACTTATAATACGAAGCGGTATTTCATCCGCGTAAACGAGTTGGATTCTTTTGATTTCAAAGCCGGACAATTTGTAACCCTTGACCTTCCCATCCACGAACAAAAAAATAAAAGATGGCGCAGTTATTCTATTGCGAGCTGGCCGGATGGAAGCAATGTTTATGAATTATTAATAGTGTTGCTCGAAGGCGGCGCAGGCACTACTTATTTGTTTAACGAAGTAAAAGTAGGCTCTGATCTCGTCTTTCGCGGTCCTCAGGGAGTTTTTACACTGCCTGAAAAGATTGAAAAAGACTTATTTTTTATTTGTACCGGAACAGGAATAGCACCATTCAGAAGTATGTTGAACTTTATTAAACTTCACGACGTTTCTCATCAAAATCTGTATCTGATATATGGTTGCCGCACTCAGAAAGACCTTTTATATTTTACTGAAATGAAAGCATTGGAAGATGAATTAGAGCACTTCAGTTTTATGCCGACCCTTAGCCGGGAAAATTGGGATGGGCCAACAGGTTATGTACACAATTTGTATGAAGAAATTTGTAAAACAAATAACGCACATTGTGAAACTCCGCAATATTTAAAACCTGCTTGCTTTTATTTATGTGGGTGGAAATTTATGATTGATGACGCGCGCAAAAAAATAGTTGAATTAGGCTATGATAGAAAAGATATTCACTTCGAATTATATGGATAAAGAAATTACGCCTCGACGGATTTCGATAAACACAAATCATCCATATTTCTTTTTTTGTTATGGTAAACGATGTAAGTTTTAAAAAAAATGAGACATCCTTTTCCGATCTGAGATTTTTGTTTCAATTTTTTAAAAAAACGTGCACTTTTTATTTCTGCAAACCCTTATTGGAAGCGATTTAGATTCGATCTGCCACTACTTCCCGGTAGATTATCCACAATCAGTCTATCGCGGTCATTTTTTAGGAATTCACCCTTACTTTTCGTATATTTGCACATAATAATTTTTACAAAAACAGTCGTTTTTTATCCCCACAAATATGTCAGAAGAAATAGCAGAACTAATACCTACAAAAACAAATGGTTATGGTGCAGATAGTATTCAGGTTCTTGAAGGACTTGAAGCTGTAAGAAAGCGCCCGGCGATGTATATTGGCGATGTTGGCACGAAGGGTTTTCATCACCTCGTTTATGAAGTAGTTGATAACTCAATTGATGAAGCTCTTGCAGGTTATTGTAGCGAAATTAATGTTACGATCAATGAAGATAACTCTATCACAGTTGAAGATAATGGCCGGGGAATTCCAACAGGAATTATGAAAAAAGAAGGCCGGAGCGCGCTCGAAGTAGTAATGACTGTATTGCACGCCGGCGGTAAGTTCGACAAAAATACTTATAAAGTAAGTGGAGGTTTGCATGGTGTCGGTGTAAGTTGTGTAAATGCCTTAAGTACCGAATTTCATGTTACGGTAAACCGCGATGGAAAAACTTTTGAGCAGGAATATGTAAAAGGAATTCCACAATATTCTGTACGCGAAATCGGAGACAGCGATAAAACCGGTACGATCATCCGGTTTTTGCCAGATCCTTCCATCTTTATTGTTTCTGTTTACAACCGTGACATACTGGAGGGCAGATTGAGAGAATTGGCGTTTTTAAATAAGAAAATAAAAATCATTCTCAATGATCTGCGCGATAAAAATGACGATGGAAAAACCTATACTAAAACGTTTTACAGCGAAGGTGGTATTGTAGAGTTTGTAGAATTAATTGATAAAAACGGAAACCGTCAACCCTTGCTTCCATCAGTGATTTATTGCGACGGATATGATCCGTCAAGCAATGTAACAGTTGATGTGGCTTTAATGTATAACACCAGTTACCAGGAACATCTTTTCAGCTACGTAAATAATATCAATACCATTGAAGGTGGTACGCATGTTTCAGGATTTCGCCGTTCCATTACACGTGTTTTCAAAAGTTATGGCGAAAAAGAAGGCATGTTTGAAAAAGCCAAAGTGGAAATCGAAGGTGATGATTTCCGCGAAGGTCTTACAGCAGTTATTTCCGTAAAAGTTCCGGAACCACAATTTGAAGGACAAACAAAAACCAAGCTTGGGAACAACGAAGTGATGGGCGTTGTAGATTCTACTTTGAGTAAAGTGCTTACCGCCTATCTCGAAGAAAATCCGAAAGATGCAAAAACGATCATCCAAAAAGTAATTCTTGCAGCACAGGCAAGAGCGGCAGCGAAAAAGGCGCGTGAAATGGTACAACGTAAAAGCGTACTGTCAGGCGGTGGACTTCCCGGAAAACTTGCGGATTGCAGTGATAAAGACCCTTTCCGCTGCGAATTATTTTTGGTGGAAGGAGATTCCGCGGGCGGTACGGCAAAACAAGGACGCGACAGAAGCTACCAGGCAATTCTTCCGCTCCGCGGTAAAATTCTGAATGTGGAAAAAGCAATGGAACATAAGATTTATGACAATGAAGAAATCAGAAATATGTTCACTGCTTTGGGCGTAAAAATTGGAACTCCTGAAGATCCGAAAGCACTTGATCTGTCGAAACTTCGTTATCATAAATTAATCATTATGACGGATGCTGACGTGGATGGAAGTCATATCGCTACGTTGATTCTTACTTTTATTTTCAGGTACATGAAAGAGCTGGTAGAGCAGGGTTTTGTTTACCTGGCTCAGCCACCATTATATCTTTTGAAAAAGGGAAAAGAGCAGGCTTATGCTTTCAATGATGAAGATCGCAAAGCATGGATTCAGCAAGTAGCAGCAGGAAAAGAAGATACGGTTCATATCCAGCGCTATAAAGGTTTGGGTGAAATGAACAGTGAACAGCTTTGGGAAACTACGATGAATCCTGCAACACGCACTTTAAAACAAGTAACGATCGATAGCGCTGTGGAAGCGGATGGTGTTTTTAGCATGTTGATGGGAGACGATGTTCCTCCGAGAAGAGAATTTATTGAAACACACGCGAAATACGCAAGATTGGACGTGTAATAAACTGCATGAAACAATTTTTAAAGCCTCTTCAAAAAAGAGGCTTTTTTGTTCGGAAAATGTCAAATTCAATTTGTACAACTCGCATTTGTTCAATAAGAAAAACTCGTTTTAAATGCATGATGTAATATTGCATCTCAAAATGAGTTCATTCTAAAATATTTTATGAAAAAAGTACCCGTTCAGGTTTTTATTCTTTTGTTATTTTCTTGTGCTTTCCAAGCCAATGCACAGGTAGATTATCCTGTTTTTAAAAATAAGACCCTTATCAATCCGGCAGACAGTCAACAACTTTCTTTCAATTTATATAACCTTAATTATCTAAACAATACAGAATGGTTTGGCAATATTCCCTTGAGCGGCACTTTGTTTGGATACCAGATCATTCCTGAATTGGAATACCAGGTATCACCGAAACTTTTTATTAAAGGAGGAATTTATTTGCAAAAAGAATTTGGTCGGCCGAATTATACCACCATTGCTCCCACTTTTGAAGTAAAGTACCGCGCAAAACATTCTTCTTATATCATTGGAAATATCGAAGGTGGAATAGACCATGGATATATCGAACCAATTTATGATTATAAAAATAATATTAATGAAAGACTGGAAAATGGTTTTCAGTTTCTCGTTGACACCAAACCTTATAATCATGATTTTTTTATCAATTGGCGTCGGGCAATTCATCCCGGCGATGATTTTAAAGAACAGTTTGACATTGGCTATTCGGCAAATCTGAATGTAATTAATAAAAACGACTGGGATATTCATATTCCGATTCAAATGTTATATTCTCACAAAGGAGGGCAATATGATAGCTTGCACACGCCGCTTCAATCGCTGGTAAATTTTGCCACCGGCGCTTCTGTTTCTTACAACTTCAATAGAAAATTATTTCAAAAGATTGTTTTTGATAATTATTACGTCAACTATAAAGATATATCCGGTGAAAAAAGACAACCATTTAATGAAGGAAATGGCTTTTTATCTCATCTTTTATTTCAGTTTAAAAATGTAGGCATCGATTTGCGATACTGGAACGGCGAAGGATTTATTAATCCTCGTGGAATGGCTTTATTTAGTTCGGTTTCAGAGAAATATCCGGGCCTTGTAGAAAAACACCGCGAGCTTTTGATTGCCAGTTTTATTTTTGACAAAGAGATCTACAAGAATGTATTTTTTGATTTCAGGATCATTCCTTATAAGGATTTTATCGAAAAAATTTCGAGTGGAACCGGGTTGGAATATTCTTACGAAATGTATCTGAAATATGTACTGAAAGTAAATTTGAAAAAAATAAAAAATTCGCTCGAATTTTAAGTTTTATAAATGTTTGGAAATATATAACGCGAAATAAGTATAAATCCCTAAATTTGAAACGCTATGGCTTGTTGATCATGGCATCGTCACCAATTTTAAACCAAATAAAACCAATCACAATGTCGAAAATGTTAACAGCTTATTGCATGAAAACCAAAGAAAAAAATGTTCCAATGCAAGATGCGGTAATTACTAAAACTTCCCGCGGTGGCTACATGGCCCAGGGTAATGATGGAAAAGGCAACAAAATGACCACCATGCTCAGCGAAGCGAATGCATTGCAGGCTGTAAAAGATGGCGTTGCAAAAAAAGGCTGGTAAAAAATGAGCTTATTCAAACAATAAGAGCGATATCTGGTCACAACCGTATCGCTTTTCTTGTTTACCGATCATTGTTAGTCAGCAAAGAAAGAAATAGAAGCATTTCTGTTTTGCGAATTAATATAATCTTTTAATTTTTTTCTTATTCTGCTGAAAAATTACGGAGTGCAGGAATGTCCTCCTCCCAACTTCTGGGTAATTTTCTCACTCTCTTGAAACAGAGAATCTCTAACGAATTTCTATTTTGCAAACACCTTTTTCAAAATATCAGTAACTCTTCCTGCCGGATTCTGGCGAATGTTTACTTCTTCCTGTGCTACATAATGAAAGATGCCGTCGAGTGCTTTGCCGGTTACATAACTATCAATGTCTGTGTCAACAGGCTGCGATGAAAAGCGGTTGTATGCCGTAAAAACGTCTTTCCAATATTTGGCTGCATCTGTTTTTTTCAAAGATTCTGTAATAATGGGCATAAATGCAGTGGTGAGTTGCGGAGTAGTTGTTTTTCTTAAGTAGGCTGTTGCAGCGGTATCAGTGCCACGTAATATATTGAGCGCATCGGTTACAGTCATTTGTTTTATCGCAGAGAGAAAAATAGGTGCAGCAGATTTTGCAGCATCTTCTGCAGCGCGGTTCATACTCAGTTCCGCGTTGTCAACTAATTTTCCCATTCCAAACATCCTCATTTTTTTTTCTATATCCTGCACTTGTTTTGGTAACAGAATTTTTACCGCAGCATCCTTAAAAAATCCATCAGGTGCAGAAAGTTTTGAGGTGCTTTTTTCCGCTCCCAGCGAGAGTGCTTCTTTTAATCCAGAAACAATCTCATCAGTTGATAAACCACTGCCGGCAGAAGAATTTTTCGAAAGCATTGAACTGGCTTTTTTAAATAAGCCACCTAATTTGCCGGACGAATCTTTTTGTGCAGAAAGTGAAAAAGAAAAAATGATAAGTACTAAAAAAGGAGTGAATTTTTTCATAGGAATTTTTATTTTATTGTCAAATGTAAATGCTTTTTAGAAACGTATAGATTCTAAAAGTATTAATTAGTTTAAGCGGATTTACATTTTAAATTTATACCCAACTCCTTTTACCGTTACAATACAATCGTCACCCAATTTTTGCCTGATCTTTCGCACGTGAACATCAATGGTTCTATCGCCAACAATAACTTCTTTTCCCCAAACTTTATCCAAAATTTCGTTTCTCAAAAAAACCTTTGCGGGCTTGGAAGCGAGCAGTTCCAGCAATTCAAATTCTTTTCTTGCAAGGATAATTTCTTCATTTTTTAAAGTAACCATGTATTTTTCACGATCGATAGTAAGGTCGCCGATTTCCAAAATACTTCCGGTTTCCTTAATAATTCTTCTGAAAAGAGCATTAACGCGGCTTATCAATACTTTTGGACTGATCGGTTTGCTTATATAATCGTCGCCGCCGGTTTCCAGCCCTTTTATTTCGGTGCTTTCATCGTTGAGCGCGGTTAGGAAAATAATAATAGCAGTATCAAATTCTTTATCTGCTCTTAAAATTTTACAAACTTCAAAGCCTGTTTTTCCTGGCATCATCACATCAAGGATGATCAGATCCGGTTTGTGTAATTTAGCCAGCCGTACCGCTTCGTTTCCATTGCTCGCGTTCATCACCTGGTAACCTTCAGACTCAAGGTTGAAATTGAGGATTTCTAAAATATCCGGCTCGTCGTCAGCTATTAAAATTGTCCGTGTTTTTGTTTCCTGGTTCATAAAATGCAAACCTATATTAAATAGTTATTTCCTACCGGTTGTTTACAATTTAATAATATTGTTTAGTCAGTTAAAGTGGAGGGGTTTATAGATCTTATACTTTAGTTCCTAACAAAAGGTTAATAACCTTCGAGGATGCAGCGTTTTGGCGCGATAATATATCTGATAACCTAAAGCAATAACTAAATTTGTATCTATTGGAAGTATTTTTGCTTCTATTAATCCTAAAAAAACAATGAGGTTTTTATTTACCCTGATCTTATTTATTTCTTTTATTCCCTTTAAGGCTTCTGCAAGTGACACCACAAAGATTCCGATAGGCAGGCGATTATTTCATGATCATATTAAAGAAGAACAAAGGCTTGCAGATAAAGCTGATGGGCGGCTGGATGGCGTTATAAAAGTAGGCAACAATCCGGATGTGAATTTGCAGGTAACCGATGCATTGATACGGAAAATAAATGTGTTGCGAAATGATATTGAAATTGATAGCTCTCTAACCAATAACGATAAAGTAAGATACCTGAGATATGTAGAAGACCTTTTGAAGGATTTTATTTTTAGCTGGAAAAAGCATACAATCAATCCTTCGCTGGCTCCTTTACTTGTAGAGAATTTTTACGAAATTTTTCAAGCAAATACTAAAGGAGAAAATATGACTCCGCTGATTCAAAAAGTGCCTTATGAAGTAGGGCTGATAAACGCTTCCATTTTTAATGAAAATCCAGGTTACAAGGAAAGTAAAATTGCTTTATTCAGAAAATTCTGCGAGATAAATCCGGATAAAATACTTGAGAATCTGGCGCCCTATGTGAATGAACCGTTTGCCGATTCCATGGTAATTGAAGCATTCAATAACAGCCCGAGCCAGTTATATACTTATGCCCAATCCGCCAGCAGTCCGCAGGGAAAACTGATCAGAAGAATAGACGATCCACGAATAAAAACAGTAGTGCAACTAAGCACAAAAAACCGGGCATTGTTTTATTTTCCCTTCCTCGACGATCTGATCAGCGGAAAGAAAACGATGGCTGAAATTGAAAAAGTAGCCGGAACATCAGACAGAACTTATGATAGCATCGGCTATTATAGCTTATTGGTAAAAACAGAAATAAATTACTATTCACGTCTGGTGCAGGGTGATACGCCTGTAGCCATGTTAGGCGCAAACGGACTGCTTGACATGTTGAAGGCAAAAGCGCTGCAGCATTTTATTACACCGATCAACGAATTACACGAAAGCCCGAATCCTGCAGTACGATTCAAGGCGATTCAACCGCTTAATGCACAGGAGCTGTATTATATGATGGTTTTGGCTGAAAATGATATATATACTTCCAGTTATAAATACAGTTTCGATAGGATGATTCAAAAAATGGGGCCCAATCCGCATGGAGATTCATTACTCATTTCTTTGAATTTCGACCATTTTAAAAAGTTTATAAAAATGGCCGCGGAATATAACAAGCTGAGTGAATTTTTAAAAACCATGCCTGAAAACTCGGAAAAACTGATGCAGGCGTTTGTGGCAAAATTAGAAACGACCAAAACGCTGGAAGATGCCGTGGATGTTGCGGATTCTTACGGAAGTATTACCAGCCCCGACTTGCAGAAATCTATGTTGCAAAACGTAGAGTGGAACGAGCAAAGGTGCATTAAAGAAAATAATGAAAGAGGCCGCAAAATTTACAGTCTTTTAAAAACAATTTTCCTTTCTGCTGATCCCAAAAACGGTATTGACCTGGCTCAAGCCATCGGTATTCCACCCATTTATACGGTTAATTATAATTACCTGGCAGATGATTCCGGAAGAATTATCGAACAGGTATTTTTTTATGGCGATAAAGACGGTAAAGCATCTTTTGCCAGTTATCTTACATCCTTTCCTTCTAATGATTGGTCGATCACCCAAAAAAAGGAATGGATAGAAATTCGATCAAAAAAGGGGAAACCGATTAGTATTTATGCAAATCTTCCTTTGGATAATGAAACTGATAAAGACGCAAAAGCGCAGGAAGATCTGATAGATTACCTGGATTCAAAAGGGCTGAAACCTTCAATTGTCATACACCGCGGTCACAGTTATCATTTGCCCTATACCATTCAGCAGCTTCCGGAAAGTGCGAAGATTATTATGCTTGGATCATGTGGCGGATATCAGAATTTGAAAACCATTTTGAAATATTGCCCGGATGCGCACATTATTTCTACCAAACAAACCGGCGCGATGAATGTAAACAAGCCGATAATCGACGCGTTAGATAAAACACTGCGGGAAGGAAAAAATATTGACTGGAGGCAGATGTGGAGCGGCCTGGATGCTGAATTTAATAAAGCTCCGCGGGAAGTAAGAGAAACTTTTGAAGATTATATTCCACCACAGAAAAATCTGGGAGCATTATTCATAAAAGCCTATAATAAAGAAGGCGGAAGTGATGACGAATAATTGGTGATTTATATTTTTCTTCCGACGCTTAAGGTTGAAAGTTGAAAATCTGAGGCGCAAAGTGAAGAGTGCGCTGGGTTTGTGTCTATTAAAAATAGAAATTCGTGTTATTTGTCTTTTTACTCCGGAGCATTTTTCAATAACTGTAAAAATAAAAAACCCGGTTTGCTTCCGGGCTTTTTATTTCCAAAAAGGTTCTACTATTTCCTATCTCAGCTTATGCATATAATCGTTGTTTGCAAATTGTTTTTTCACATCCTGAAGGTTTCTCAAAATACTGTTGTCGATCAGTTTTCCTTCCATTTGCAAAATATAACCGCCGATAATTTTATCATCAACTACTGTTTCTAAAACCACGTTATCGTAGTTTGTAGAGGCTTTAATTTTTGAAATAAAGGACTCTTT
Source organism: Chitinophagaceae bacterium (assembly GCA_025933935.1). Taxonomy (GTDB): domain Bacteria; phylum Bacteroidota; class Bacteroidia; order Chitinophagales; family Chitinophagaceae; genus Ginsengibacter. Next base: position 15,415 of record JAICYZ010000011.1, on the reverse strand, counting down.
AAGTTCATTGCTGATAGAAGTGGCAGTAGTTAATTTCGCGTTATGCAAATGCCGTATTTTATTAAACTGCTCAATAAAAGAAGTAATAACGCCGGGAAGATTGGTTTCGCGGTTTTTATTGCAAAGTAGCTTTAAAAATGCATCGGTGATCTTCGAAATCTTACCATTAGTGATTGCCCGAATTATTTTGTATTTTTTATCCGGATTAATAATCGGACTATTGAGCATCAAGACAAAATCACGGCTGTTATCAACTACTGATTTTAGAAAAACAATATCATTACGTACTGCATCCAGTTGATTCAGCTCTGTTGCAATATCTATCAGGCTTTTTGCGTAGCGCTGGGCTAAACGAGGATTATTCATCTTTTCTTTTGATTAGTTCAGCTCAACGTTTTGAGCAAGTTGCTGAATATATTTTTCCTGGTCTTCTTTGTTGTTGAGTTCACGGCGCAATACTTTTTCACTTACTTCCAGAACCAAATTTCCAACCTGGTTTTTCAAATCAGTGATGGCTGCCATTTTTTGCTGGTTAATAACGGCTTGTGCGTCAGCAACTATTTTGCTCGTTTCTTTCCGTGCCTGTTCTTTAGCCTCCTGGATTATTTTGTCGCGTGTTTCTTTGGCCTCGCGCATCATTTGGGATCTTTCTTCACGCGCTTTAGCGAGCAATGCCTCGTTTTCACTTTTTAACGCCGCCATTTCTTTCTTTACATTTTCTGCTGAAAGAATAGAATCAGAAATGTTTTTTTCCCTTTCATCCAAAGATTTTAAAATTGGCTTCCAGGCATATTTTGCAAGAATAAAAAACACGATGCCAAAGGCGATCAGTGTCCAGAGTATTAAACCGAGTTTGGGAAGTAATAATTCCATATATTAATTTGAAGATTTGAAAAATAAAAAAATACTGCACCCTCCGCCCTGTGCTTCGGATGCAGTAAAAATTTGCCCTTAGGCGCCTGTGGCAGTTTTTAAAACAGCCAATAATCCTGCGATAACCGCAAAAAGGGCAACCCCTTCTACAAGAGCGGCGGCAAGGATCATGTTAGCGCGGATTTCATTTGCTGCTTCCGGTTGGCGGGCAATACCTTCTACTGCTCCTTTACCTATCTGGCCGATACCGATACCTGCTCCAATAGCAGCAAGACCAGCGCCGATAGCTCCACCCATGTGCGAGAATCCAGCTTCAAATAACAAGGTCATTAGTGACATAATTCTGGGTTTTGATATGAATAAAAAATTTAAATATATGCGTGATCTTCATGTGGCACATCATGGTCGCTTCCTTCAAAGCCCTGGCCGATAAATATAGCAGTAAGGGCGGTGAAAATAAATGCCTGGATAAATGCCACTAATATTTCAATAAAATAGTCAAATACAACGAAAATGACAGAGAACGGTGAAAATCCCCATCCGGCAGCTGTACTCATTGCACCAAATATAAATATCAGTGAAATGAAAGCCAGAATTACAATATGGCCGGCGATCATGTTAGCAAAAAGACGAATGATCAAAGCGCCGGGTTTTATGACGAAAAGTCCAAAAAGTTCTACCGGAACCAAAATCACTTTTACCAAAAAAGGTACATCGGGCGGCCAAACGATGTGTTTCCAAAAATGAGGAGTAGTGCTGCATAGAATTACTACCAAGGAAATAAGTCCGAGTATGAGAGTGAAGGCAATATTTCCGGCAACGTTGGCGGCACCCGGAATCATTCCAAATAATGCATTTATCAAAATAAAAAAGAAAACGGTAAGTAAGTATGGCATATATCTCTCCCATCTGTTGCCGAGATTCACCTTTGCCACTTCTTCTCTTACAAATATAATGATCGGCTCCATGAAACTTTGCGCGCCGGAAGGAGCAGAAACAACCCCATGTCCTTTTTTATATTTATTGGCGATTTTGATCATTAAAATGGTGAATAAGGCTAAAGCAATCAATGTTTGTACAACATTTCGGGTTAATGAAAAATCATAAACTGTTACATTTGGATCAACAGGCACAATCGTCTTTTCATCCTTCATGCGGTATCCGTCATATTCCTGGTCATGGTCGTGTCCAAATCTTTTTGAAGAGAAAACAGAAAGCCCTTTTTGAGGAGAATATAATATTACGGGCAGATAAATTGAAGCATGAAAATCACCGACGGTAAAAAAATGAAATTCATAAGCATCCTGCACGTGATTCAGAATTGCGGTAGTCGGATCAAATTTTTCTTCAGATGCTTTATGTTGTTCATGGTTTTCCTGCGAAAATGCGCTGTTGGAAAATGACAGCAAAAAAACACTGAAAACCAATACCAATAAAGATTTCATGCTTTTGGACGCCATACTTCTTCTAAATTTTGCGCAAAGATAAGGTGTTTGCAGGACGATATGAAAGAGTGGCAGCATAATTTTTTATCTTCATGCATCTTTAAAAGTTTTTTAACCGGAGTGGATTTTGATTATTTCTTTTAATTCTATTATGTGGCGTTTCAGTAAAAGGAGAAATATAGTTAATTTCTGTTTTGCAATACAAAGGTTTGGCTTTCAGTATTGCTAAAACGGTAACTACCTTTGTTGAGAAAATAAAAGAGGAATGCTTAAAAAACAGTATTTCTTTCAAACAAGTCCCTTAAATTCCACTTCATCAAAATCGAACCTTCTTTCAAAAGCATCTTTCGTAATTAATTGACCAGAAGGAGAAATGCCGCTTATCTTTGTTTCAAAAACAAGATTTCCTTTTTTCAATTTTACAGTTTTATTTCTTGCAAACAGGTGCTGATTATATTCTTCGAGCATCTTTGCAAAATTTCCGGACCTTAATTCTTCTATTCTTTTCAAAACCAAAGTAACCAGTTCACCCGCCAGATTTAAGACATCAAAATTTTTTCCGGTCTCCAGTTTTAATGACGTTGCTTTCAAACTAAATTCTTCAAATTCTTGCTGGTTGATATTTAACCCGATCCCAATGATTGTCCACTGCCATAAAGTACCTTGAATTATATTTTCAATTAAAATTCCTCCTGCCTTCCTGTCATTGATAAAAAGATCGTTTGGCCATTTTATAAAAAGATTTGCTAAAATGAATTTAGAAAAAAGATCGCGGCAACTTAATGCAGCGGCAACACTCAATTGAAATTGCCGGGACACGGCAAGCCACTGCATCCCGATCGGTATGGAAAGCATAATATTAGCTCCTTTAATGCTTTTCCAATCCTTGCCACGCCTTCCTTTTCCATGAGTTTGTTCCAGCGCAAACACAGGCTTTATTTGCTTTCCGGCAGCATTTTGAATCAATGCCATGGCATAGTTGTTGGTACTATCGACTCTATCGAGAACTACTATATTTCCGGGCGAAAAAGACATAAAAAAAGATTAATGAAGAATTATAGTATTTTTGATAAAATAGATACAAAATTTACGTGTAAAGCTGCAATCTAAGAGAATAAATTTATTTTTGCTGATTGCTGAAATTAGCACGAGTAAAAAGAACACATTTGAACAATTTAACATTACTGGAAAAAAGAAAAAAATCAACCGTAGCAAGGATAACAAGAAATAGCAAGCTATTCAAAACGATTATTCATGCGATACAGGAAAAAAAAGGAGAAAAAATTGTAAGCCTCGACCTGAAAAAAATCCCTGAAGCAGTTACAGATTTTTTCATTATTTGTGAAGCGTCTAATCCCATACAATTGAAAGCAATTGCCGATTTTGTGGAGGAAGAAGTGAAAAAGAAATGTGCCGAGATTCCTTATAAGCATGAAGGAAGGCAAGGTGAACAATGGATTTTGATTGATTACGTTAATGTAGTTGTTCACGTCATGCTGCCTGAGCCAAGAAAATTTTACAGGTTGGAAGAAATGTGGAGCGATGCAGCAATTGTTGAACATTGATGAAAAATAAAATATACAATAAACATTAAAAAAAGATCTGATTTCCCGAAAAGAATTAAGATAAAAAATATTGCGGAAGCAAGCATACTATGGCAACTGAAGAACAGAAAAAGAAATCATTACAAAGAAGGTTAAATCCAAATTTATCGCCCGGCACTCCTCCGGAAGAAGATCCTAAAAAGAAACCGAGACTTAGTATTTACTGGGTTTACGGAATTATTTTCGCACTAATCATTGGATACAATCTTTACAGAGGCTCAATGGGAGGTTCCGGTGTATTAATTAATAATACCGATTTTTACACAATGCTTCGGCAGGGTGATGTGGATCAGATAAAAACTGTTGGAAATAAAAAACTGGTGCGCGTTTTTATAAATCCTCAAAAATTAGACAGCGACGCTGGTTATTTTAAAACTGTTTTCGGTCCGAACTACGATGACGTTAAAAAAATAAAAGATGGCCCCCAGGCTTATTTTAACATCATCAAAGATGAAATTTTTGCTACTCAACTTGCACAATTTTATAAAGACAATCCGCAGATAAAACAAGTACCCGACAATCCCGGTGATGAGGGTGAATTGTTCGGCCAGATAATTAGCACACTTTTACCGATACTTTTAATAGCCCTGGTATTTATTATGATGATGCGTAAAGTTGGTGGCGGCGCTGGAGCAGGTGGTCCGGGCGGTATTTTTAATATTGGAAAATCGAAAGCAACGCTTTTCGAAAAAGGTACTCGTGTGAATATCAATTTTAGTGATGTTGCCGGCCTTGACGAAGCCAAAGTAGAGGTGATGGAAATCGTTGATTTTCTTAAAAATCCTAAAAAATATACCAACCTTGGCGGTAAAATTCCCAAAGGAGCACTATTAGTTGGCCCTCCTGGAACCGGTAAAACTTTGTTGGCAAAAGCCGTTGCCGGTGAAGCGCAGGTTCCTTTTTTCAGCCTGAGCGGAAGTGATTTTGTTGAAATGTTTGTAGGTGTTGGTGCCAGTCGGGTGAGGGATTTATTCAAACAGGCAAGGGAGAAGGCTCCATGTATTATTTTTATTGATGAAATAGATGCGATAGGCCGTGCACGCGGCAAAAATATGATGATGAGCAATGATGAAAGAGAAAACACGCTCAATCAATTGCTGGTAGAAATGGATGGTTTTGGAACAGATTTGGGAATCATTATTCTTGCAGCCACAAACCGCCCGGATGTGTTAGACAGTGCCTTATTGCGTCCCGGCAGGTTTGACCGTCAGATAAGCATAGATCGACCTGACCTGGTTGGGCGCGAAGCGATTTTTAAAGTCCATTTGATTCCTATCAAAGTTTCCCATAGCCTCGATACGCACAAGCTTGCCGAACAAACACCGGGTTTTGCAGGCGCTGATATTGCAAACGTTTGTAATGAGGCAGCATTGATCGCTGCACGCAATGGAAAAGAAGCTGTGGATATGAACGATTTTCAGGATGCGATAGATCGTGTGATTGGTGGATTGGAAAAGAAGAACAAAATAATCCTGCCGGAAGAAAAAGAGATCATTGCTTATCATGAAGCGGGACATGCTATTTGCGGGTGGTTTTTGGAACATGCTTATCCGTTATTAAAAGTAACGATCGTTCCGAGAGGTACAGCAGCCTTAGGTTATGCGCAATACACTCCAAAAGAGCAATACTTATATAATACAGATCAATTGCTCGATCAAATTTGTATGACCCTTGGCGGTCGTGCTTCTGAGACCATCTTTTTCGGAAAAATATCTACAGGAGCAAGTAACGATTTGCAGCAGGTAACTAAAATGGCTTATTCGATGGTTACCGTTTATGGTATGAATGATAAGATAGGAAATGTCAGCTATTACGATCCTTCACAGGAAAATGCTTTTCAAAAACCCTTTAGCGAAGAGACAGGAAAAATGATTGATGAGGAAGTGCGAAAATTAATTGAAATCGCTTTTGAAAGAACGAAAGCATTATTGAGTGAAAGGAGAAAAGAAGTAGAAATTATAGCCCAGGAATTATTAAAGAGAGAAGTGCTGTTCAAGAGCGATGTAGAAGCATTGATCGGAAAAAGACCATACGAAGATAAAAAGGCGCTGGATTTTGTAGATAATCCAAAAGAAGCGGTTGTGGAATCACCAATACATGTAGATACCAATGAAGCAACTATTAAATAACCAAAATGAAAGTTTCTTCTTCTAAAGAAAAAATTTTAAAAAAAATAAGAGAGGCGTTGAGTAATTCAACGCCTTTGCCTTTTCCTAAAAGCGAGGGAACCAGCTCAGTTTTTCCGCCACAGGCAGAAGAACTGGAAATTATTTTTGCTGAAGAATTTACAAAACTGTTGGGCAAATTTGCGTTTTGTATGAATGAAACTGATGCAAAAAATCAAATCAAGAAATTAATCATTGAGCAAAAATGGACGAATATTTATTGTAAGGAGACTGACCTTTTAAACTTATTTAAAACTGAAGAGTTTCCAACAATAAAAAAATCATCATTGGCCAATTGCGATGCTGCCATTACTTCCTGCAATTACCTGGTTGCCAGAACCGGCGCTATCGTAATGAGCAGTGCTCAACAAAGTGGTCGCACAGTTAGCGCTTATGCCCCGGTTCATATTTGCATTGCTTATACTGATCAGTTGGTTTTTGATACACGCGATGCACTTAAAGATTTGAAAAAAAAATATGGAAATGATCTTCCCTCATCCATCACATTTGCGGCCGGGCCAAGCCGAACTGCAGACATTGAAAAAACGCTGGTTGTAGGGGTTCATGGACCAAAAGAGGTGTATGTATTTTTGATTGATAGAACGTTATTAGTGGAATAAGTTCGATACGTTCTCATTAACTTTATACAATTAAAAAGCATTACAATGACCGAGATAATTTTTTTGATTGAAGAAACTGTGGAAGGAGGCTTTACTGCAAGAGCATTAGGAGAAAGTATTTTCGCGGAAGGAGAAACTTTTGAGGAAACAAAGAGAAATATAAAAGAGGCAGCAAAACTAATCCGGTTCCACACTGTCAAAGAAGAAGTGATTTTAGCATGAGATGGCCACGGGAAATATCCGGGAAGGAACGAATCAATTTTGTTAGCAAAATACGGATATCGCTTCCAGCGCCAAACGGTAGCCATTTAAGGTTAGTTACTTTATTACAAGGAGAACATCATGTTACTGTTCCAAATCACAATTCAATAAAAATAGGGACTTTACAAGGTATAATCAGCGACGTAGCTGTTCATTTCAATAAAACCAAAGAGGAAATTGCAAACGAGCTTTTTTAATTGTTACTAAATTTTAAATGCAACTTAAACCCGGCAAAAAAATATACTTTCTTTCAGATTTTCATCTTGGTGCCCCCGATCATGAAACCAGTCTTATTCGCGAAAAACGCATCGTAAAATTTCTGGATGAAATAAAAAATGATGCAGAGGTCATTTTCATTTTGGGTGATCTTTTTGATTTTTGGTATGAATACAAAAAAGTAGTACCAAAAGGATTTGTAAGAATCCTTGGCAAACTTGCTGAACTAACCGATTGCGGTACTGCCATTTATTTTTTTGTCGGCAATCATGATATGTGGATGAATGGCTATTTTGAAAAAGAGCTTAACATTGAAGTGTTTCATGAACCGAAAGAATTCGATTTTAACGGAAAAAAATTTTTGATCGGCCATGGTGATGGATTAGGCCCAGGTGATCATCGTTATAAAATGATGAAAAAAGTGTTCAGAAGCAAATTTTCACAAACACTTTTTGGAATGCTTCATCCTTCTGCAGGAATTGGAATTGCGGATTATTTCAGCCGTAAAAGCCGTGCCGCCACCGGATCAGAAGACGAACAGTTTCTCGGTGATAATAAAGAGTGGCTTATTATTTATGCAAAAGAAGTTTTGAAAAATAAACAGATTGATTATTTTATTTTTGGACACCGGCACCTCCCCATTGAGTTTAAATTGAGCAATGAAAGCGTATATATCAATCTGGGAGATTGGATAAAATATTTCAGCTACGCGGTTTTTGACGGTGAAAATCTTTCACTGAAATATCATCAATTATGAAAAACATCTTCCTGCTTATTTGTTGGTTTGCTGTCGCTACATCATCACTTGCTCAAAAAGATTCTGCATTTCGTTTCTTACAAGAAATTCCTTTCCCTGTTTCTTCATTTTCTGTAGATAATATCGGAGCGCTGTACCTGATTACTCCCGAAAATCAATTGAAAAAATACAATGAAAAAGGAGATTCTGTCGGTGTTTTTAATGAAGTAACCAAGTATGGAAAACTGACTTATGTAGATGCAGAAAATCCGTGGAAGACGATTCTTTTTTATCAGAATTTTTCTACCATTGTTTTGCTTGATAAATATTTGAGTGAGGTCACTCCGATCAACCTGCGAAAACAAAACATTTTTCGTGTCCGTGCTGTTACCAGTTCTTATGATAACAACATCTGGCTTTTTGATGAGCAGGATGATAAATTAAAAAAGATAGATGATAACGGAAATCTTCTTTCTGAAACGGTGGATTTTCGGTTACTTTTTGATTCCGTTCCTGATCCGGTTAAAATCATTGACCGCGATGGATTTGTATATTTGTATGACCCTCAAAAAGGCGTCTATATTTTTGATTATTATGGAAGTTTTAAAAGTAAGCTTACCTTTTTAAACTGGACAGATATCGAAGTTTTTAGGAAAAATATTTATGGCTTTAATAAAGAACACGTATATAAATATTCTCCTCCATTACCAGGTGTGGTTACTTATGAATTGCCTCCGGATTTACAAAATAATACCGCTATAAAGATCAGCAACCGACGCATTTATGTTCTTAAAAACCAACAACTGCGCATCTATTCATTTCAATAATAAAGACGTAGGTGATCCCGCGAAAGCTTCGATCACTGTTATTCATAATGAAATTACCGTCAACAATAAAGCAATAAAAATTGCTGGTTTTTCTTTTTATTGGAAAAATCCATGGAAATAAAATTTTTTTTATCAAATTCTCCTCATTCACTGGGAATATAACTTGCGATGGTGGAAATTTTTAAAGGTTGTTTTTATGGTTTTAATTTCCATGTTAAGTATGTATTCGACTATGAATCATTATAAAATGCATGAAGAAATACTTCATATTGATAAGTTCCTAAAAAAAAGTAAAATTTCCGTTAAAGAAAATTTGGATAATTTAAAAATCCCTTTAACTTCGTCTTAACAGAAAGATGACACCAAATAAACTTAAACATGACTAATCGGAAAAAACCTTTCAATTATTTTATAGAAAATGAATCACCTCATACGGTGCAATACTAACTTTCAAAACCAACTGAAACTTTATTTTCAAACTCAATTTTATTCAAATTACAACTAAGAGAAATTTTAGTTACCGGAAGATATGATTTCAAAACTTTAAGGATTTATAAATACTAAACACAAAACACACAATTATTGTTAAACAAACTACACAACACATGAAAAAAAAACTATTAAGAGCATTTCTTCTAATGGTTTCTGTGCTACTATCTAATTTAATAATCGCGCAGACCACTGTTACAGGAAGCGTCATGTCCAATGAAACAAAAACACCTTTGCAAGGGGTTTCAGTAAGAGTTTCAGGTACAAACATTGGAGCCATGACTAACGGCCAGGGAGAGTTCAAAATCACAGCTCCTGCAAGAGCAAAATCAATTGAATTGTCATTTGTGGGCTACAAAAGCAAAAAAGTGGACATTCAAAATTCACCAATTACCGTCTATCTCGAAACTTCAGCAAGCGAGCTTAATGAAGTGGTCGTAACAGCAGGTGGTATCATCAGGAAAAAAAGAGAGCTGGGTACCGCACAAACTACGATCCCCGATTCTACACTGGTGAGAGGAAAAGCAATCAATATCACCGGTGGCTTAGTGGATAAAGCAGCGGGATTGCAAATCCAGGGAACATCCGGAGGCGTTAATCCGAATTTTAGAATCGTTTTAAGGGGAAACAGATCGTTAACAGGTAATAACGAAGCTTTGATTGTTTTGGACAATGTAATTGTTCCAAATGAAGTAATGAATAATTTAAACCCTGAGGATGTTGAATCTTTAAATATTCTTCAGGGATCAGGTGCAGCAGCACTTTATGGATCCAAGGCATCCAATGGAGCGATCATCATCACTACCAAAAAAGGAAAATCAGGACGTACTTCAGTTCGTTTCGCTCAAACAGAAACCATCGAGCACGTAGCTTTTTTTCCTCAAATGCAAAACAGGTACGGTCAGGGTGGTAGTTCTTATGGATTCGATGCAAATGGATTCCCGCTTTTCTCTTCCATAGAAAATCAGAGTTATGGAGCTCCGTTTGATGGATCAACTGTTCCTCTTGGTGTTCCATTGGAAGATGGTTCTCAGGATTCTACCAAATATGCAGGAAACGATACCCGTAAAAATTTTTGGCAGCAGGGCTTGTCTCAGCAAAGTGATTTCTCACTTTCAACAGGCGACGCGGTTTCCACTTTATATATATCAGGGCAGTATTTGAACGTAAAAGGAACGACTCCGAAAGACCGTTACAACAGATCTGCTTTTCGTTTGAATGGCACAAGGAAAATACTTAACGACAAACTGAACGCAAGTTATTCCATGGGTTTTACTCAAAACAACTATAATATCACCACACAGACTTACGGTATTTACAATAATATGCTGAACATGCCTTCAAATATCGATATTACAAGGTATGCTAACTGGCAAACTGATAAATTTGCTAATCCAAACGGTTATTATAATCCATGGTATTTGAACCCGTACTGGCAACTGGATAATTATCGTCAAACTGTGAGAAATACTTACCTGGTTGGCAATGTTCAATTGACTTATTCTCCCGCAAAATGGCTGGATTTTACCGTAAGACAAGGCGTGACACATGAAAACGCTTATAATAAAACCTGGAATGGGTCATTCAATTATACAAAATTTGCAGAAGCATCGAGCAGCAACTCAAAATCTGATATATCAGCCGCTGTATCAGACGGGGAAAGCATCAGTACCAATTTGTTGACCGACCTATTCATGGAAATTCATACAAAGAAAAATGATCTTTCTTTCAATTTTACCGGTGGTGGCCAATGGGATCAGGATGAATATAAGGGAGTAGGTGTTTCTGCTTCTCCGTTAGTTGTTCCGGATTTATATAATGTAGGCAATCTTGTTGGAATACCAGGAGCAAGTGAAGGCAGCTACAAGGCCCGTACAATGGGTTTATATGGCCAGTTGCGTGTAGGTTTTAGAGATTATCTTTATCTTCATGTTACAGGACGTAATGACTGGACATCCATCCTTCCGTTGGGCAACCGCTCTTTCTTTTACCCTTCTGCCGACGTGTCATTATTGGCAAGTTCAGCGTTTGATTTTCTTAGAAACAGTAATGTAATCAGCTCGCTGAAACTGCGTGGAGGTATATCAAAAGTCGGTGAAGTGAATCTTCCGGGAACATACGGAGCTTATCAATTGCAGCGTACTTTTTCACAACAGGGTGGTTTTCCTTACGGCAACCTGCCAGGGTTTGGGCTTGATAACAGAATCGTTTCAGATAACTTAAAACCCGAATTAACCAATCAATACGAGTTTGGTTTTGATCTGAATTTATTCAGCGATAGGATCACTTCTTCGGTTACCTGGTATCACTCCACAACTTCAAACCAAACAGTTAGTACCGGCGTTTCTTATACATCAGGTGGAGGATCATATCTTACGAATGTAGGTCAAACTATGAGCCAGGGATTGGAAACAGACCTTCATGTAACTGCGGTGCGCACAGCAAATTGGCAAGTTAAAATTGGAGGTAACTATACTTACCTGGACAATAAAGTAAATAGTATCAATGGCGATATTATCAATCAAATAGCTCTTGCTACTTATGGCGACGGTTCTGGTATTTATGCAAAAGCAGGCTATCCGTTTCCGGTTATTTTAGGATTTGATTACATGAGAGATCCACAGGGACACGTTATAGTAGACGCAACAACCGGTAAACCAACCAAGGATCCAAATTTAAAAGTTTTAGGAAATACCGTTCCTACAGACAGGCTGGGACTGGATTTTGATATCCGCTATAAAAATTTCAGTTTCACCGGCTTGTTTGTTTACCGTGGTGGATATGACATGTATTTTGGTTCAGGCTCTGATTATGACTGGGCTGGTACCGGCATCAGAACTACCATATTCAACAGGGGACGTTTTGTTTTCCCGAATTCTGTTTATGAAGATCCAAACAAACCTGGAAATTATATAAAAAATACCAACTTAACAGTTACAGAAGGAAACGGTAACGCAGGTTTTTGGACTGATGATTTGAACAGAGGGGTTACTTCAAATTACGTATCGTCTGGTGCTTTTTGGAAATTAAGAGAAATGAGCTTGTCTTATGATTTGCCTTCAGGCCTTTTGAAAAGATCCCGTTTTATTAAAACCGCAAGCATCAGCCTTCAGGGACGTAACTTGTTTATTTGGCTTCCAAAAACCAACTATTATACTGATCCGGAATATAGTGAAGTTTCGTCAACCAGTAACGGTGTAGGTATCACAGGAATTAGTTCTGCTCCTCCATCACGTTATTATGGTGCAAGCTTCGCGATTACCTTTTAAAATTTGAGATGTTTAATTAAAAAAAAAGAAAATGAAGAAATTACTCTATATTATTACAGGTTTAGCATTTGCGTTTGGATTTGGTTCCTGCAAAAAATATTTAGATATTAATGCGAATCCGAATTCTGCTACTACCTCTACTCCTGAATTAATGCTTTCAGGATCACTCGTAGCTACGGCTAATGTAGTAAATACATACAATTCAATGGGTGCACAATTAGTTGGTTATATGGCAAATGCCGGAGGATATGGCGGATTTGGCTCATCAGTTACTTATAGCTTTGGCAATGGTGACTTTCAGAACTGTTGGAACAGTACTTATGATAACCTGACCGATTACCAATGGATCATAGACCATACAGAGGGAAATCTCGATTATGCATTCTATAATGCCGCCGCTAAAATTATGAAGGCATTTGAATTCCAACTATTAGTAGATACATATAACAATGTACCGTATTCTAAAGCTTTTTTAGAAAAAGCCAATCTGACTCCGCCGTATGATGATGGAAAAGCGGTGTACGACAGCATCTACGCTTTATTGGACGTTGCTCTTAAGAACATAAACGAAGGACAGGCTGATTTGAAAAACAATGCATCCAGTAACGTTCAAAAGTTTAATGCCAATGACATTTTATTCAACGGCGATATGAATGAGTGGAAAAGACTTGCCAATACCATCAAGTTGAGACTGGCAGTAAGGGCAAGAGGAATTATCACCTTCAATAACAATTATGACCCTATCGGATTTTTGGATAAGGATGCCATGATCAATCCGGGATATCAAATAGCTAACGGTAAACAAAATCCAGCTTATAATACCTGGGGATACCATTACGATAATGGAACCGGTAACAGGGCATGGATGGCAACTACTTACATTGCATCGTTTTATAATGGTAAAAAGCTGGAAGATTATCGCGGTTACGCCATATATAATGGTTTCGGCGGTTCCTCTTTTGCAACAAATCAATTGGGATATGAAAGTAACAGTGTTCCCTCTGCACCTTCAGCAGGTGCCTGGATCAGCAATATGACTGACGACAGAAATAATGGTATCGGAATTCTGAAAGGTCCTGCCGCCGGAATGCCAATGTTTACTCTTTCTGAGTCGGATTTTTTACAGGCTGAAGCTGCTTTGGTAGGCGGTTTAGGTGTAAATGGAGATCCGTCAACCTATTTTTATAATGGAATTCTTGATTCATATAAATATTTGTACATGTATAGAGATGGGACTTATGATATGACTAACTGGAATCCGGAAGCTGATTATGAGGCTTATCTTGATTTAAATCCTGATAGCTATCTTGTTCACTTTGACCTTGCCACAACAGACGCAGAAAAACTGGAAGCAATTATTACCCAGCAGTATATAGCACTGAATATGATCAATTCTGACCAGGCCTGGAATGATTTCAGGCGCACAGGTTATCCACGTATTGCCAATGGATCAACAAATTCGATTTCAAGCTTTGCTTCATTACAATCAGTAAGCACCAGGGTGGATAAGCTGCCATCCAGAATTTTGTATCCAACGAGCGAGCTCTCTTATAACAATGAGAACGTTCCAAAAGACATTAATCAATTTACTTCTAAAATCTTTTGGGATCCGGAATAAAAGAAATCTTAAATATTTATAATAAAAAATTTATATGAAAAAAATATTAACAGCCGCTTCTCTTTTTATACTTTTTGGCATATTCCTGTCTTCGTGCCTGAAAGATCAGTCGCTAACGATGGATAAAAATCTGTCTAACAGTGTGACTGAATTTGCTAACACCGGTACTCCGGCTACTTTGCCCGTAAATGGCGCTCCTGTGCGATTTGCGATTGACCTGGGTTCGCTAAAAGTTGGAGATACTACTTCCTTTAATGTAAATGTGGATTATGCCGGAGCAGATATGGCACCGAACGATATACAAGTTGTCGTTGACCTTGATGCCTCTTTATTGGCTACTTATAACACAGCTCACAAGGCCGACGGAGCAGATTATTCAATGCCTCCGGCCAACCTGCTGCGCGGAAAATTTCCCGTTACCATAACAATTCCTAAGGGCAAGCAATATGCGCAGGCAAAAATTCCAGTGCAATTGACCGCTGATTATGATTTCAATGCTGATTATGCGCTTCCATTGAAAATCACTTCAACTTCTACCGGAATTACAAGCGGAAATTTCAGTACTGCGTTGTATTCATTAAACGTGAGAAATATTTATGATGGTGAATTCAACGTGACGGGTACATTCGTCGATGTTACTACTGCAACATTTCACGATGCGTATCCAAAGGAAATCGGACTGGCGACGCTCGGTGCAAAAAGCAATGGTTATTGGGATCCGAATCTGAATGGCGGGATGTTTGGATACGCCTTTAAGAACGGAACAAGCGGCTCATATTTCGGTAATTTTGCTCCCGTGTTTAATTTCGACGATGCCGGAAATGTTGTTAGTGTCTCCAACTACTATGGAAACGCAACTCAAAACTCCAGCAAAAGAGATGCACAACTTGATCCCTCTGGTATAAATAAAATGACCTTTGACAGTAATGGCAAACCGAAACAACTGGATGTTAGCTATTTTATGTTACAGGCGGGTAGTATCAGATTAAAGATCACTGAAACTTTTGTTTATATTGGCGAAAGATAACGTGATCAAACGAACCTTTAAGTTTTTGAATAAAAAATCCCGGTATTACCGGGATTTTTTATTTTAGAAATTAATTTCTTTTTCTGATTTGCTTGAATGGTTGTAACGACTTAAACTTCTCGTTTGCACTATTTGCAACTATTTCCAGAAAACTCTCTGCCACCAGAAAGACTGATCGCCGGTACAAAAGCCATAAAAATCCCGGCTCAAAGCCGGGATTTGTTGTGATTTCAGAAGCTGATTCCTATTCCTAATTTTATAGCAT
>JAICYZ010000125.1 GCA_025933935.1 Chitinophagaceae bacterium | reverse complement strand
ATTGTAAAAAAGCGTAAAGGACATGCGTATTATACGGTAACCCCCGGGCTCGTTTATACGATGAAAGACATTATTTTTGATACGGATAGTTCTGCCATCGGACAAGCCATCCAGGCGACCAGGGCCAAATCTATCCTGCATTCCGGCGACGCATTCAACCTGGAAGTAATAAAAGGGGAGCGGGAGCGGATTGACGGGCTTTTAAAAGAAGAAGGATATTATTATTTCAGCCCGGATATGTTGATCCTTGATGCCGACAGCACCATAGTAAATCACCAGGTAAACATGTACCTGAAGGTAAAAAACACGACACCCCAGCAGGCCAAAAAGCCTTACGTCATTGACAACGTCTATATTTATCCCAATTATCATCTGAATGGAAACCGCATAGACACCGCCCATGAAAACCAATATTTGTACGATGGTTATTATATAGTCGATCCGCGTAAAAAATTTAAACCAAAGTTGTTCCCCGAAATCATGCGGTTTGATTCAGGCGATGTTTACAACCGTGCCGATCACAATCTTACTTTGAGCAGGTTGATCAATCTGGGTGTTTTTAAATTTGTGAAAAACCGCTTTGAGCTTGAGCCAAATGCAAGCACAGCAGATACCGGCAGGCTCAATACCTATTATTACCTGACGCCACTACCCAAAAAAAGGATACAGGGAGAAGTATCCGGAAGTACCAAATCCAACAACTATGTCGGCTCATCAGTTACCTTTACGTTTGGCAACAGGAATACGTTCAAAGGAGCAGAGCAACTGTCCGTTCATGCGAATGTCGGAAGCGAAGTGCAGTACAGTGGTTACCAGGGTGGATTTAATACCTATCGCCTCGGGGGCGGAATTACATTTACCATTCCCAAATTTGTTGTTCCTTTTTTCCATTTTAATACCAGCAATGCGTATGTTCCGAAAACAAAAATTGATTTAGGATACGACCTCCTGAACCGGAGAAAATTATATACCCTCAATTCTTTCAATGCGCAGCTGGGCTATGAATGGAAACCAAGTATCTATGTGACCCAAAATCTTAATCCAATCGCTATCAATTACGTAAAAGCGCTGAACGTAACTCAGTTATACAAAGACAGTCTTGGTGATAATCCTATTTTAAAACATGCGATAGATACCCAATTCGTAGTTGGGTCTAATTACACCTATACCCGTGATCCTTTTGTAAATAACCCTTATGGAACCGGCTTGTACTTTAGCGGATTAGCAGACCTTTCGGGAAATGTTGCCGGTTTGTTTGTGCCTGAAGATCCCGTTACAAAAAAGAAAAGACTCTTTAACGCCCCTATTTCACAATACGTAAAAGCGCAATCAGATCTACGGTATTACTGGGAAATAGATCCGAAAATGAGGCTGGCAAACCGGCTCCTGATGGGCTTTGGTTATCCTTATGGAAATTCGCAGCAATTGCCCTATATCAAACAGTTTTTCATGGGCGGAAACAACAGTATTCGGGCATTTCGAAGCCGTTCAGTAGGGCCGGGAACGTACAGGCCTCCCAATGCCGATAGCCTCAATTTTTTCCCGGATGAATCGGGCGATATATCGCTGGAAATGAATACCGAACTTCGTTATAAATTTAATAAGATCATTGAAGGCGCTGTCTTTTTTGATGCCGGAAATATCTGGCTGTACCGAAAAGATACTTTACAACCCGGTGGAGAGTTTAATAAACATTTTATGAGTCAGCTCGCTGTAGGAACTGGTGTTGGCTTGAGACTTAATCTCACGATATTGCTATTGCGAATCGACCTGGGTATGCCGCTCCGCGACCCCTGGTTGCCGGCAGGTGAAAGGTGGGTCATCAATCAGATTGATTTTGGAAGCAGGGAATGGCGCAGGAAGAACCTCGTGTTAAACCTGGCAATCGGGTATCCTTTCTAAATATTTTTACCTAATTTCCGCTCTATGCAAAAAATAAAATTAGCGTCAGTCATCGTTGTAGTATGTCTCATTTTTGGTTGCAATTCCGGAGACAACAAAAAAGAAGAAACGATTCATGAAACTGTTATTGATACCGTAACTGCCAGCGCTTCATCCGACACCGCAAAAACAATTGTAAATCATACAATGATCTGGAGTGTGCAGCCGGAAGGCGCTAATAATGAAAAACTTCAGGCGCCGCAAAATGTAAAACTGGATACTTTATCCTCGACCAAACTGGTTCAATTGATCAATACTAATTTTCCCGACATCCATCTGGATTTGGTAAAAATTTCGCACGATACCATTTATGTAAAAATACCTGACAGTAAGAAATTAGCCAACGAAATCGGCGATACCGGCGCAGAAAATTACCTCGCGTCTGCCACCTTTACATTAACGGAATTAAAGAATATCAAATTTGTGAACATTGCTATGCAGCCAGGAGATCACGCAGAGCCCGGAGTTTACAGCAGGAATGATTTTAAAAGATTGAGGTAGAGTTGAATCAGGCAATTCTTTTTCAGTAAACAAATAAATAACAGGTTTTTGTTTTCTGTGAAATCATTTCAAATGGAAACCCAAAGATGTGCAAAAGCAGTTGTCAACAAACAAACAAAAAAATCGATTTCTTATTTAAACAACAACTTTTTTAAAAAGTATTCAAAGCGCCTCTGCAAAATACATTTCGATTTCTCCTTTATTTTTTGTTTCTATTTTTTCCCGATAGATAAGATTGAACTTGTCTTTCATCAGGTTTTCGGTTACTTCAGAAATATTTACCCTTGAGGGTTATGAACTTTGTTCCATCCTGGCTGGAATATTTACCGTATCACCCCAAATATCATATTGAAGTCTTTTGAACGTACTACTCCCGCGATTACAACGCCTTTATGGATGCCAATGCGTAATTGTATTTGCTTGGAACCTTATGGTTTGCTTACAGTAAATAGCGGCTGTTTACCGGTTTTATTTCGGTTGTTATTCGGTGCATGGAAGCGAATTGCGACCGAATTACAACCGAATTACAACCGAATAAGTAGCGAATAACAACATGAGGAGACATACTTGTCTTATACTGAAAAAACTTTACAGGTTAGGGTGATAATACTGGATGAACTTTACAGTCTTTGCAATAACACTGAATAAGCTTTACAGCTTTGATTTTTTGAATAAAGGTTGTTTTGGTAAACTGCCAACTTGGAAATGAGATACTTCGCTGTTTTTCCTTATTTTCACGCACAACCTTTACTCTTATACTAACATGCCTTTATTCCAGCATTCCATTATCAAGAAATATCTAGGTGAACTTGATCAGGCGCTTTTAGATGCCGCATGGGAACGGTTTCAAAAGCATTTTCATAATGCCGTCACCCAGCAAATATTCGTCATGCAAAGGAAGAAGAGTACCAGGAAGGCTTTGTAAGAGATATTTTTGTAAATGTGCTTGCATACACCTTGAAGCCGCAGCCGGATTATAACCTCGTGTTGGAAAAAAATCTACCACCGATGCTACCAAAAGCGATGGCGGTATTCTTTTGCCTGCCGGAAATGTGATCGCCGTGATTGAATTAAAAGATACCGATAATATCGCCTGCTACTAAAATTTCCAGTCCTAATAAAATCGCCTTCCCTAATTCCTACCGCAGGAAATTATACGAACGAGGCTTCATCTTTAGCAGTGAGAAAGTATATTTAAAAAGCGCGATCAGCGAACCCATTACAATGGTAAAAACACCTACCACTTCTACGCCGCTGGCGATATAATCAATATAAACTTTAATGCTTTCCATTTATTCATTTTCAAAGTCAATAAAAATCATGCTAAAAAAACATCTAGAGATGAAAGCTATAAATGAACACTTCATTGTACTATTATTGCAACATTTTATACCCGGCGGTAATAGCAGGAACGACAGAAAAAAGGCTGCCTCAAAACAAATTGAGACAGCCTTACAATTCTATCTTTCAAAAAATTCTTATTTAACGCCTATCAATATACCTGTTTTCCGTTCATTACCAACTTTAAAAAGATAGATCAGATTAGCGTGTTGGCCTCCGGGAACGCTATAATCTATCGTCTTAATTTGTCCTTTTTGCACATATCCCTGGAACACAGTTTTCACTTTTTGGCCGAGGATATTATACAGTTCAAGGGTTCCTTCGCCGGACACTGCCGATTGTAAGGAGAATCTGATGTTATCCCCAAATGGATTTGGTGCTGCTGTTACTTTTGTCAATGGTTCTTCAATGGTAATCGGCTGAACTACCATTGTTGAAGTAGTTGACATTTTTCTGCCAGATGTAGTGGAACCACACGTGTTAGCAGCGGAAACACAACCTGACGCATTGTTGGTGGCAGTAACACTAAATCCGTCTCCAAATGTTAATCCGGTAAATATTACATTTCCTGTTCCGGTATAATTAATAGTCTGAGGCGGATTGCTGTTTCCTGGCTGTGTGAGCGTATAAGTTGTTCCTGAAACAGGACTGTTTACCTGTACACTAAATGTTTTATCGGTACAAGTTGGAACCAGCATAGATGCGTCGGGAGCTGATGGCTGTTGGGTCACAGACACGGTTACATCTGAAGTCTGATTGCCACAAGAAGGAGTAGATGAGCTGGTTACAGTTAACCGGAGTATGACGCTACCTGTGCCTCCTGTCACTTTTACACTTGGGGTAAAGGTATTGCCATTTGTAAATACAACACCAAGATTATTTGTATTTGTTTGTACAGACCATGAAGGTGTGCCATTTGTTCCGGAACCAGACAAACTAAAAGTATTGCCATTGACAGCATCATAGCATTGCGCTGCCGGTGCTGTACCTGCAGAGGCTGTTGGCACCGGATTTACGGTTATGGTTACATCTGAGGTCTGATTACCACATGAAGGAGTAGCTGAGCTGGTTACCGTTAACCGGAGGGTGACGCTACCTGTGCCTCCTGTTACTTTTACACTTGGGGTAAAGGTATTTCCATTTGTAAACACAACACCAAGATTATTTGTATTTGTTTGCACAGACCATGAAGGGGTGCCATTTGTTCCGGAGCCAGACAGACTAAAGGTATTGCCATTGACAGCATCAGAGCATTGTGCTGCAGGTGCTGTACCTGCGGAGGCTGTTGGGTTTCCATTTACTGTTAACGAAATGGCATTGCCTGCGCTTTCACAACCCGCCGCATTCGTAACGTAAATCGTTCCACTATATGTGCCGGTTGCCAGTGTGGATGGAATGGTGATATTAAACGGACTCGCTGGTAAATTTGTATAGGTAATATCTGTCAGGCCGGCGGTATGAGCCGCAGAATTCCAGACAATTTTATACTGAGTAGCAGTTGCGCTCGCATAACTAACCGATGCAGTAGTACTGCCCGCACACACGGCGCCAATAGATGGTGTTGTAATGCTGGCGACAGGATTTACAATAATAGTATCAGTAGCAGTACATCCGCTTGCAGAATAAGAAATAACGTGTGAGCCAACCCCTGCGGCGGAAGGAGTAAATAATCCACTACTGCTAACGCCATCACCGGTAAATGTACCGCCCGAAGGTGTTGCTGTCAGGGTCACTGCTGATGCATTCAGACAGAATGGACCAGCCGGAGTAATTGATGACTGCCCGAATTGAAAGTTTACAGGAATCGGCGCTATAAAATCCTTTAACGCGGCAGTAGAAGAAGCAGACGCCTTTGTTTTGACCCACAAAGTGTTGATGTTAAGTCCGGCACACACATTTCCACTATTAAGCTGACTTATCAGATAGGTAATGTTAATTGCCGCCTCAACAAAGGAAAATTGAGCGTAGGTATTGGTGCCAAATGCGGTGTAAAGCAAACCCGTTTCGGCGCCGGTTCTATTAGTTTCGGCGAAAGCATTGGCATCTAAATTAGTAATATTGGCTAACTGGTAAGACCAGGTGCCGCCACTAAGTTGCCATTGGTAAATGAAAACCAAAGGCTTCGTACCACCATTGGTATACTGCATGGAAATTATCATGTCTCCCTGGGTTCTGCCACCTCCGTTTGGCTTGCTTGTTAAAGGAGTTCCGGTAAATGTTCCATCGGAATTTTTTGTAACGCTGCCTTGTAAAAATTCAAAATCAATATAGCTGGTTCCATTAGTGGATAAGCGATCTCCCGCAATAAAAGCCCATTGATTGTTATTGGCATCGCGAGCCACATGATACAGGGCATTGTTAATGTCATTCTTATCCGGAGCGCTGCTTGAGGTCCAATGTAAATTTCCTACATAGTCATTAAATTTGCTACCGGTGGTAAAAATGTCATCCGATGATGAATTGTAAGGGTCGGTTTTTCTACCAGTTGTTGACGCAATGATGGGATTTGCGGAGGCATCAAAGACTGAGCCACCCGAACCGCCCGGCCCTGGAAACCAATCACCGATGTTAACAGTGGGTGTATTTGCTTTTAAGCCTCCATCAATAGCAAAACCACCTGATGGAATAATTACCGGAGCTACCTGGCCAAATAACGTTTGAAAACTGAGCAAAATAAATAACAGAAAAAGATTCTTCATTATGATCGTACCAGTTACAAAAAACGTTTTGCTTTTGCTGACGGGTTTGTCGCATTCGTAAATGTTGAGAAACTGTTTCATGATTTGTAAATTAAAAATGTGAAATAAATGATTGATTAGTATTAGTTATTTTCTGGCTTATAGAAGGACGGAGGAGAATGATCGCGGTAAGGTATCTTAATACAGCATTGGATCTCACCAGCTAATGAATAACCGTTTTGATGAGATAAAAGACAAAGAATTAGATTCAAATGTGCCGTTTTCATTTTTCAAGTCGTTATAAGTACTTTTTAAAATGGCAATTTGATATCGGATGATAACCGGTTTTTTATAGTGAACTTTTTTGTCAGGCACTTTTACAGAGGAATAAATGTTTACAGTATTCAGTTACTGTTAACCATTCGTAAAGGTTTGGCACAGGAATTAGTTTTTGAAGATATTCCAATGGGAAAGAGGCGAGAGTATTTCCGGCTGGTCAGTGCTACGAAACAAGACACGATTCGATCTTTACACAATAAAGATTAAAGAGGATAACAAGCGGATAGGATTTTAAGGTTCTAACAAGGGCAAGGGGTTCTGAATTTCCTTTGTAGTTACCGGGGGTCTTGAAGACAAAAATAGAATAAATTCTGAATATAGAAAATATTTTGTAAACACTTATGCAAATTTATTTAGGTTAATCATGCAAAAACAAAGACAGGATCGGTCAATCATTTTTGCCCTGATACTTAGAATTTGAAAACGTTCGCTGTTCTTTGCGTTAATAGAGATTGTACCTTTACAATTCCTCTGAGATCCAGGTAGATGCATGTCACACACTAATTTTATAAATACATTCTTATGAAAAAATTGTCGCTTTTGGTGTTACTCTTTGTTTTCTCTGCAATCGTTATGCGGGTAAACGCTCAATCAACCGGTTCAAAAAAAGAAAACGAAAAATGGTTTAAGCAAAAGGCATGGCTTGGCGGATTAAAATTGCAACCTCATTCGTCAACTGATGTGAAGGAATTTGCGCGGCAATATCACGCGAATAAAAAATATTGGGATGAGGCGTTTGCCTTTTTAAAGAGTCATGATCTGTCTAAACTGGCGCCCGGCAAATACCCGATTGACGGGGACAATGTGTATGCTTCAGTTACAGAAGATCCAACCAAAGATTATGACAAGACCGCGTGGGAATCGCACCGCAAATACGTTGATCTTCAATATGTGATTTCGGGTGAAGAGAAAATTGGCGTGTCGCCGGTAGCAGATGTAAAAGTTACCGAACCTTACAATGAAGCAAAGGATGTTGCACATTACAGTGGCGACGGTAAAATTTACGACGCCAGGCCCGGCACCTTTTTCCTGTTCTTTCCCGGCACTGCACACCGCCCCAACATTACCACAGGCGGAAACAAAACCGACAAGAAAATAGTGATCAAAATTAAAAGTGCATAAAGGATTTCATGTAATCAGAAAACACAGTTTTGGAATATTTGTTTGTTTGCTGGCATCTCCTTCGCCTAACTTTATACGATTAAAAAAAATCTTTCCATGTTCATAAGTATCAGGAATGATTCTGCACAAGCTGGTATTGAAGCAGGAAAGAGAGCTGCTTCGCTAATCCGGCAGGCTATTCAATCAAAAGGCCATGCAACGATCATACTGGCAACGGGTTCCAGTCAATTTGAAACGTTGAACCAATTAACGGCAGAAGAAGGAATTGACTGGAGTAAGGTTACTATGTTTCATTTAGATGAATATATTGGTTTGCCGGTTTCTCATAAAGCCAGCTTTAGAAAATATTTGCAGGAAAGGTTTATTGAAAAAGTGCCGGCATTAGAAAACGTAAACCTGATCAACGGTGAAGCAGATCCTGCAAAGGAATGCCAGCGCCTGGAAAGGCTTATATCGGAATCGCCGGTTGATGTTGCTTTGGCAGGCATTGGAGAAAACGGGCATTTGGCGTTTAATGATCCTCCGGCAGATTTTGAAACTGACCGCGCATATTTGGTGGTAAGTCTCGATGAACAATGCCGGCAGCAACAGGTAAATGAAGGTTGGTTCGGTTCAATAAATGAAGTGCCAACAAAGGCAATCAGTATGTCTGTAAAACAGATCATGCTATCAAAACAGATCGTTTGTACGGTTCCGGGAACCAGGAAAGCGAAAGCAGTAAAGAATACACTGGAGAGACGCGTGTCAAATTTTTATCCTGCAAGCATTTTGCAAAATCATGCCAATTGCTATTTATTTCTTGATAATGAATCTGCGTCTTTATTGAATGATCGGTTAACCTGACAAGTGCAACTAATGAGAAAACTGAAAATAATAAATGGAAAAATTATTACCCCGGAAAGCATAATAGAAAAGGGAAGTTTGCTTATTTCAGATGGTATTATTAAAGAGATCAGCGATAAAGAAATCAGTTCAAAAGCCGATATTATTGTTGATGCAGAAAACAATTTCATTTCTCCCGGTTTCATTGATATTCATGTTCATGGCGGTGGCGGCAGTGATTTTATGGATGGCACCGTCGAGGATTTTCTCACCATCGCAGAAACACATTTACAATATGGAACTACTGCTCTTGTGCCTACAACGCTTACAGCTGAAAAGGAAAACCTGTTACACATTTTGGATATTTACAGAAAAGCGAAAAAACAAAATGTAAAAGGTGCTCAATTTTTAGGAATGCACCTCGAAGGCCCATATTTTGCCATGAATCAAAAAGGCGCCCAGGATGCACGTTACATTCGAAAACCGGATAAAAAGGAATATAGCGAGATCATTGAAAAGGCGGGTGATATCATTGTAAGATGGAGCGCCGCGCCTGAGCTGGAAGGCGCTTTAGATTTTGGTAAATATTTGAAAGAACATCATATTCTGGCAGCCATTGCCCACACTGATGCCGTTTATGAAGATGTGGTAAAAGCTTTTGAAAATGGTTACACCCTTGCCACTCATTTTTATTCTGCCATGTCGGGAGTAACGCGTCGCAATGCTTTCCGGTATGCCGGTGTGATAGAAAGTGTTTATTTAATGGACGAAATGGATGCGGAAGTAATTGCGGATGGGGTTCATTTGCCGGCTCCGTTATTAAAGCTGGTATATAAAATAAAAGGAAGCGAAAGAATTGCGTTGATCACTGATGCGATGCGGGCTGCGGGTACGCAAAGTCGTGAAAGTATTTTGGGTTCCCGGGAAAACGGACTAAAAGTAATTGTGGAAGACGGTGTAGCCAAACTGCCTGATCGTACTTCATTTGCCGGAAGTGTAGCCACTACAAACAGGCTGGTAAGAACGATGATACGAATGGCAGAAGTTTCTATAATTGAAGCAGTAAAGATGATGACCTTAACGCCTGCGCGAATCATGAACATAGATAAACATAAAGGATCGATAGCTGTTGGAAAAGATGCAGATATTGTCATTTTTGATAACGACATCAATATCAAAACGGCTATTGTAAAAGGAGAGATATTATACAATCAGTTGTAATATGGAGAAGGGAAGAATTTACAGCTGCTGCTGAATTTACAAATTCGGTAAGAAAGTGTTAAACAAAAAAAGCAAATTGGCTTCTTTGAAAATGCTTTTGTTTATTTGTGGCTTAAAATTAACTATTTATGAAAACGAGAATTTTACTTTCTGTTGCTATTTTCTTTTTTGCCACTATTGCTGCAAATGCGCAAATCACTGAAGGAAAATATTTATTAGGTGGCAGTTTCAACTACTACAATTCAACTGCCAGCAATTCCAATTCAATCAATACGGTTATTCAATTTGGAAAAGTAATAAAGGAAAACACGGTTGTGGGCGTCATTGGTTCTGTTTCCGCGAGCAAAAATACTTTCGCCGGTTCTCATTATTCCATTTATAACTATAGCGCCGGAGTATTTTACCGCAAATACAAGCCGCTTGGTAAAAACTTTTATTTTTTGCAGGAAGCAGATGCGGTATTTCAGCATACGCGCGGTTTTGGAAACTATTTTGACAACGTAGGGCAATCGTTATATGCAAATTCAAATGGTGGAGTGCTTAGTTATATTCCCGGGATTTCTTATGCCGCCACCAAACACATGCAAATCGAATTAACAATGCCAAACCTGGCAACTGTTTCTTTTACCAATATTAAAACAGTAAACAGCCGGCTGCCGCAAGGGGTATCACCTCAGAAAGCAAACACCTTTTATGCAAATGTGAATTTGAATTCAAACCTGTTGAATAATTTTGGGATTGGGTTTAAATTTCTTTTAGGCAAATAATAAATTGATTTATTTGAAACACGGCGGCGGACATGAACGAAGGCCGCCGTTGGCGGAAGCATTGGCAGCGCTTTTGCAATATCACGGGGTTTCAAGCGTTTAATAGGTTTAAAATAAATCTCTAAAAATTATTATCATGAAAAACCGTCTTTTCAAATGGCTTCTGGCGCTTGTAGTAATTATAGTAGTAATTTCTGCCTGTAATGGTCCGCGCAACACAGAGGGTGCCGCGCAT
>JAICYZ010000312.1 GCA_025933935.1 Chitinophagaceae bacterium | reverse complement strand
CCCAAAGCCACTGTTTTAGAAGGTTTCACGTTTACTCCTTTACTTTTTACTTTTCCTGAATTGCAGGCATCAGCCGCCAGACTTCTTGTTTTAAAAATCCTGATTGACCATAAATATTTATCAATCCGTAATTTTTCGTTTTCAACCATCGACAAATTTATTTTTAGCCACAAATTACACGAATTCACACGAATTGCCTTCTTCCTTAACAGGGTGGACAAACAAAATAAAATCAATTTTTAGCTGCCGGTAAACTAACAAATAAGTGTATTTCCTATTTTATCAATAGTAAAATATTTGTTCTATTTTCCTTTATTTTTACTCAAAAAAATTTAAAAGTATGACCTGTAAACCTGTACGATTTTTAATTCTCATTATTTTTTCTGTTTGCACTTTTACTTCCTTTTCCCAATTCAGGCCAAAACAAATTAACTGGACTTCTG
Organism: Chitinophagaceae bacterium; assembly: GCA_025933935.1. GTDB lineage: Bacteria > Bacteroidota > Bacteroidia > Chitinophagales > Chitinophagaceae > Ginsengibacter. The sequence continues at coordinate 3,842 of JAICYZ010000312.1, read as the reverse complement.
ATGGAAACTCTACTTTATCAATCAAAGAAGGAAATATTGTAAAAACGGATCTAAAAACAAATAACCAAACTATTTTGGTTAAGAGAGAACAACTGATCCCCGCCGGCGCTGAAGAACCCTTGAAATTTAATATTTACAGTTTCTCGCCGGATTATAAAATGCTGCTGATCTTTACGAACACAGCAAGAGTTTGGCGCTATCACACACGAGGAGATTATTGGGTTTTGGATCTTGCTTCCAATCAATTAACCCAACTTGGAAAATCGCTTCCCTCACAATCTTTAATGTTTGCCAAAATTTCTCCTGATGGGAAGCAGGCGGCTTATGTAAGTGAGCATAATTTATATGTCGAAGATCTTACTTCTCACAAAATAAAGCCACTAACGGTTGATGGTACACGTAAATTTATCAACGGAACTTTTGATTGGGTTTATGAAGAAGAATTTGGCTGCAGGGATGGTTTCCGCTGGAGCCCGGACAGTAAAAAAATTGCTTTCTGGCAGGTAGATGCCACGAAGATTCGCGATTATTATATGTTGAATACGACTGATTCTGTGTACTCACGTGTAATTCCTGTCGAATATCCAAAAGTAGGCTGGCCGCCGTCTCCGGTAAAAATTGGTGTTGTTACAGTGGACAACGATGATATCAAATGGATGAATGTTCCCGGCGATCCGCAGGAGCATTATATTCCGAGAATGGAATGGGCCGATAATTCTTCGCAGGTTGTATTGCAACAATTAAATCGCAAACAAAATGAAAGCAAGCTTTTTTATTGCGATGTAAATACAGGCGATGCAAAAAATTTTTATACCGAAGATGATAAAGCGTTTATTGATATCAAATCGAGATGGAACGACGATGATCCTACCGGTTGGGATTGGTTAAATGGTGGTAAACAATTTTTGTGGGTTACAGAAAAAGACGGCTGGCGTCATATTTATCTGCTTGATCGTGATGGAAAGGAAACTCTTGTCACCAAAGGCGATTATGATATAGATAACATCAAATGCATTGATGATAAAAACGGTTATGTTTATTTTATGGCTTCGCCAAATAATGCCACACAGCTTTACTTATTTCGCACCAAATTAAATGGCAAAGGAAAGCTGGAACCTTTATCACCACAGAATCTTGTGGGAACCCATAATTACAATATTTCTCCTTTTGCAAAATATGCGTTCCATACTTTTTCGAATTATAAAACATTTCCTGCTTCGGAATGGATCACATTGCCAGACGGGAAACCATTGAATGAAGACAAGAGCATTGCAAAAAATACGAGGGTCAACGAAAACAGCAATGTCGAATATTTTAAAGTGACCACTGATGATAATGTTACTCTTGATGCATGGATTTCAAAGCCTGTAAATTTTGATTCAACAAAAAAATACCCGGTAGTTTTTTATGTGTATGGCGAACCTGCTGCGTCAACGGTTGGTGATGAATTTGGTGCACAAAATAATTTTCTATTCAATGGCGATATGAGCCTTGAAGGATATTTTCAAATTTCAGTTGATAATCGTGGAACACCTTCATTGCGTGGTGCTGAATGGCGAAAATCAATTTATGGAAAAATCGGCAGGTTAAACATTCGCGACCAGGCAATGGCCGCAAAAAAGATTTTAGAAAAACCGTATTTCGATAAAGACAGAGTAGCAGTATGGGGCTGGAGCGGTGGCGGTTCTTCTACTTTAAATTTGATGTTTCAATATCCTGAAATTTACAAGACCGGAATTGCGATTGCAGCCGTTACCAATATGTTATTCTACGACAATATTTATGAAGAAAGATACATGGGACTGCCACAAGACGACATGGAAAATTATGTCTTAGGTTCAGCAATTCATTATGCAAAAAATCTGAAAGGCAATCTATTATTTATTCATGGAACCGGTGATGACAATGTTCAATATGACAACGCAGAAGCGCTATTAAATGAACTGATCAAATACAATAAAACGTTTCAGTTTATGCCGTTCCCAAATCGCACGCACTCGTTGTCTGAAGGTGAAGGAACGAGAAAATTCCTATCGACTTTATATACTGATTATTTGAGAAAATATTGTCCCCCGGGAGCGAGATGATTTAGGAACTTGTCTTATTAAATGCCTGCTTCTTCAATTTGAAAGCAGGCATTTTAATTTCACAAAAAGGAATTGTTTATATTCTTTATTTGCTGAAAAAAAAATGTCATTTTTTTAAAATAAGAATTATAATTATTTGTTTGGCTGCTGGTAATATTTTTCATTTATATACTTAAAGAATCGAAAAAAATCGAATAACGATTCATTTTTCGTATTGCTGTTTTTGTTCAAAGTATTATCTTCGCCGCCCAAAATGTCGGGGTAGCTCAGCTGGTTAGAGCATCGGATTCATAACCCGAAGGTCGGCAGTTCAAGTCTGCTCCCCGATACAGCAAAAAAGCCCTTAACTCTTAGGGCTTTTTTGGTTTTAAGTATAAGAAAAGAATATGTTTTAATTTTTCCTTCCCGGATAAATTTCCAAAGCTTTTTCAAGGCAATCCATTGCGTTATTAATTGCATCTACATTTAAAACGTAAGCAAGTCTTACTTCATTTTTACCCAAACCTTCTGTTCCATAAAAACCGGTAGCAGGCGCGAGCATTAATGTTGCCCCATTGTAATCAAATGATTCCAAAAGCCATTGGCAAAAGACATCAGCGTCATCAATGGGCAACGAAGCCATTGCATAAAATGCGCCGCCGGGATTGGGACAAAAAACTCCGGGAATGTTATTCAATCTTTTTACGATGGTGTCTCTTCTTAACTGGTATTCCGCTTTTGGTTTTTCAAAATAATTTGCAGGAAGATCTACAGCAGCTTCGCCCAGAATTTGTCCAAACTCCGGCGGGCTTAACCTTGCCTGCGCAAATTTCATGGCAGTATTTAAAACTTCTTTATTGTGCGTAACCAAAGCGCCGATCCTTGCTCCGCAAGCACTGTAGCGTTTACTGATCGTATCCATCAGGATCACATTATTTTCTGCACCTTCCAATTGCATCGCGCTGAAATGTTTGCCTTCATAACAAAATTCGCGATAGGCTTCGTCAGAAAATAAATACAGATCGTGTTTGATGATGATCTGTTTCAGTACTTTCAGTTCTTCCCGACTGTATAAATAGCCGGTTGGATTATTGGGATTGCAAATGATAATCGCTTTGGTTTTCGGAGTGATCAGTTTTTCAAATTCTTCAATCGGAGGCAAGGCAAAACCGGTATCAATACTGGATGTGATTGGCTTTACCGTTACTCCGGCAGTTACTGCAAATCCGTTGTAATTCGCATAAAATGGCTCCGGAATAATTACTTCATCTCCCGCATCAAGACAACTCATAAATCCAAATAAAATCGCTTCACTTCCACCGGTAGTAATGATGATCTCGTTATGATCAACATCAATGTTCACAAACCGGTAATATTCAACTAACTTTTTCCTATAGCTCTCATTTCCGGCACTGTGACTGTATTCCAAAATTTTAAAATCAGAATTACGAACGGCATTTAGAATTTCCGGTGGAGTTTCTATATCCGGCTGACCAATATTTAAATGATAAATTTTAATTCCCTTTTTCTTTGCAGCTTCGGCGAATGGAACCAATTTTCTGATCGGAGATGCGGGCATATTTCTGCCGCGATTACTTACTGATAACATATTTTGCAAAGATAAGTTTTGTTTGCGTGACCAATAATTGCGATTCAAAAATTTTGAGCTTTCGTAATTAAATCTATTCAGAATTACTATCTTTGAGAAACAATCTTCCTATCAATTTCCTTCAAACTTTTTTGATATTATATTTATGCAAACACCATTGCAACTTG
>JAICYZ010000076.1 GCA_025933935.1 Chitinophagaceae bacterium | reverse complement strand
CAATAATGTAAAATTTAAGCTTATTCTTAGAATGTTTGCAGTCGTTAAAAGAGGAACAAAATATGTGGATAACTCTCAAATTGCTGCATGAATTTGCGACCGAAAAAATTAAATTTGGTGATTTCTGAATCCTAGAATACTAACATTTGTGTTTTTTTTTAATTTTACATAATTATAAAACTGTTGCCATTGCCAGCTTTGCATTCGTTCAGGTGGTATCTGAGCACCGGCTAACGGAACGAGGTAATCAAATTGCATATGAAACTTCTGATTCTTTACAAAAACGCCTTTTACGGTAAAAGGAGCTTTGTCCATCAACAATTGTTTGCCTACAGGATCTGTATTGCCAAAAAATACATTGGCCATATTATCAGAGATAACAATTGAAGAAGGATCATCCAATGCTTTTACGCGAGTGCCATATCTGAATGTTAGTGGAAACACGTCAAAGTAGGTGGAATCAACATAAAATCCTTTCTGTTCATAGATTTTTTTATTGCCGGCTTCGAAAAGCGTCTTGTTTTCAGGCTGCATTAATACTCTTGTTGTTTGTTGCACCTCTGGAAAATCCTGCTTTAAAGTAGTGGCAAACATCGGCGGCGTTACAGCCAGGTCCTCACTTCCCTCATTGTTTGTAGAGCGATTATACACACGATAAACCTGGTCTCCATCAGGAAGAAATTTATCGTATTGATTTTCATCCCAAACAAAAAGACCGATCAAAATGCAGGCAGTAAGACCTAATGTTAATCCTGCAGTGTTGATAAAGGAAAATCCCTTATGCCTGCTAAAGTTTCTGAAAGTCGTTTTAAAAAAATAACTGAACATGCGAAAAGATTATTAATTATTTTTAAATCAATTTTCCCGAAGCAGTAAAGACAAAAAGATTATTCGCTTCTCAGGCTCTTCACCGGATTTGCCACAGCAGCTTTTATCGCCTGGAAGCTGACTGTTAAAACAGCAATTAAAATAGCAAGCAAACCGGCAAGAATAAATACCCAAAAGCCGATATTGATCCGGTAAGCAAACCCTTGCAACCATTTATGCATTCCAAACCATGCTAAGGGAGAAGCAATTACCAGTGCAATTAAAACCAGTTTTATAAAATCTTTCGACAGCAAAGATGTAATGCCGGAAACAGAAGCGCCAAGCACTTTCCGAATGCCGATCTCTTTGGTTCGCTGAAGGGTGCTGTACGAAGCAAGTCCCAATAAACCCAAACACGAAATAAAAATGGCGAGAATAGCAAAGTTGAAAAACAATTTTTCAAAGCGGTCTTCATTGCGATACTGCTTATTAAAAGTGTCATCTAAAAATGTATAACTAAATGGCCTTGCCGGAATCATTTGTTTCCATTTCGATTCAATTACAGCAAGTGTTTGAGGCAGATCAGCAGCGCTAACGTTTACATTTACCAGACCTTCTGATTCTGGCTGAATTACCATACTCAAAGGCTTTATATTTTGCTGCAGAGAGCGATAATGAAAATCTTTTACTACGCCAATGACCTTACCCTGCCGCCCCCATTGATCAAACCGTTTTCCAATAATCTGATCAGGTGAACTATATCCAAATTGCCTTACAGCCGTTTCATTTAAAATGATCGCCTGTGTAGTATCGGTTGCAAAATCTTTAGAAAATGCACGACCTGCAACCATTTTCATTTTGTATTGCGGGATAAAATTGAAATCAACAGCATATCGTGCAAGCGTTGCTACCTGCATATCGCCGTTTTTATTTTCCACCTGCGAATAGGCTTCGCTGTTGCCCATTCCCGGAGCGCTTGAGCTAAGAGAAACACTTTTTACATTCGGAATTGAAAGAAGTGATTGTGCAAAAGCAAATCTCGCTGAATCTCCATTTGAATCAAGAATGATCATCTGATCTTTATTAAAACCAAGATCCTGGTTGCGCATATATTTCATTTGCGAATACACAATAATTGTCCCGATAATTAAGGCGATAGAAATGGTGAATTGTGCTACCACAAGCCCTTTGCGAAGCAAAATCCCTTTGGTTCCGGACGAGAAGCGGCCTTTCAACACAATAATGGGTTTAAAAGATGATAACACCAACGCCGGGTAAATTCCTGCAATTAACCCGATACAAACAGAAGCAAAAAACAAAAGGATCAGATAACTAAAATTTGAAAAAATTCCATGACTGATCATTTTCCCTGACAGATGATTGAAAGAAGGAAGCAATAAAACAGAAAGCCCGATGACAAGAATAAAAGATATTAAACACAGAAGAACTGATTCGCCGATAAACTGACGGGCCAACTGTCTTTTAGAAGCCCCAACCACTTTTCTGATGCCGACTTCTTTCGCCCTTTCTGAAGCCCGTGCGGTGGTAAGATTGATAAAATTAAAACAGGCAATGAGTAAAATAAAAACAGCAATAATGGAAAAAATATAAACGTTCCTGATGTTTCCTGTTTTAGAAGCGTCGCGGTCCGAATATAAATAAACATCTCTTAATGGCTCGAGGGATAAGGTGTAATGCATTTGGGCTTTATCCATGTCCGTACCAATCCAGTTTGTAAGAAATGCCGGAAATTTCTTTTCTAATCCGATTGCATTGGCTCCTGGCGTTAATAACAAATAAGATGTGGCGCCAAAATTATCCCATTGATCATCAATGCCTGCGTTTATTTTTTGAGTAAGCGTTGACATCGAAACGAATAAATCAGTTTTTATCTGAGAGTTGTCCGGAATATCTTTCATTACACCGGTTACTGACGCCGGGATATGATCTCCTGAAAACAATAATGTTTGTCCAACCGGATTTTCATTTCCAAAATATTTTTTTGCATAAGTTTCAGAAAGAACGATACTGTATGGATTTTTCAAAGCTGTTTGCGGATTGCCTTGCAGTAATTTAAAATCAAATAAATGAAAGAGTGAAGAATTAGCAAATAAACATTTGTCTTCCTGAAATTTTATATTTCCTTTTGTAATCAGAAAACTGCCACGACTGATCCGGGCAAACGATTGCACTTCCGGTAATTCGCTTTTTATTTTTGGAGCAAAAGCCCATGAAGTAACGCCGATATGAAGATTGTCTGAAGGCGTTTTTAAATCTGTTACGAGCCTGTAAATTCTGTCGGCTTTAGAATTAAAAGCATCGTAGCTGAGTTCAAACTTTACGTACAGAAAGATAAGGAAACATGCCGTCATTCCAACCGTTAATCCCATAATGTTGATGAATGAAAAAACTTTGTTTTTCCAAAGATTACGGAAAGCAATTTTGAAATAATTTTTAAACATAGAATGCGATTTCGGTGTTTGATTTAAATGATTTCGGAATTGTTCAACGGTTCCCTTTTTATTTTAGTAGACGGAAAAACAAACAAAGAAGATCAGTTCTGATGTTCGATTTAATTAAGGCCTGAACTTTTTCTTAACTTATATTATTATTTTTCAGTAAAGCCACTAATAATGTGAATTTTTATTTTGCAATTATTTTCGTGTATACATGCCTGTTATCACGCGTTTCATTTTCACATTTTTCACATGCTATTCACTTCTCAAACTATTAACGGGATTAGCAACCGCGGCCTTGATTGCCTGGAAGCTGACGGTGAGCACAGCAATTGTCAAAGACAATAAGCCTGCTATTAAAAATATTGTCCAGCTTATTTCTATCCTGTAATCATATGTTTGTAACCAATTGTGCATCATCCACCATGCCAATGGAAATGCAATAAGGCATGAAATGCCCACCAGAATTAAAAAATCTTTCGAAAGTAAGCCTGCAAGGCCTTTTGCCGATGCGCCCAACACTTTTCTGATACCGATTTCCTTGGTTCTTCTTTCCGCGGTATAAGCAGCCAAACCAAACAATCCGAGGCATGAAATAACGATGGCTAGTATCGCAAAAACGCTTGCTAATTCACCGATCAAAGTTTCAGTTTTGAACAGCTGATTAAAATCGGCATCGACGAAACTAAACTCAACGGGATAACCGGGATTATCGTTTTTAATTGCCGATTCTATTTTTGCAAGAGCCGGTTTCACATCGGCCTGTTGCTTTAGCCTGATGGTTAAATAATTTACATTAGAGGTATCTGAAAATAAGATGAGGGGCGATGCCGGTGCAAACATGTTGTTGTAAATAAAATCTTTTATTACGCCAACAATCGTCATGTTGTATAATTGCCCTTTTTCATTATGGCGCTGGATAACACTTCCAATGATATTTTTATTTCCAATTGCTTTTGCAAGTGATTCATTAATGATCACGTTGTTACTATCAGCTTTTATATTTGGATAAAAATCTCTTCCTGCTTTAAGTTGCATTCCCGTAGCACCAATAAATTCAGGACTGACATAATCAACACTTATCAGTAATTGTTTTTCAGGATCTTTTCCAGGCCAGGTGAAATCGCCGGTATTACTTCCAACCTGCAATACGGATTGGGAGCTTAAGCTTGCATTTTCCACAACGCCTGTCTGCATCAGATCATTTTTTATCAGGGAAAAATTATCTTTCATCTTCCCGGTAAGGCTTGTGTAAATCAGGCCCTGCCTGTTATAGCCCAAATCTCTTTCTTTGACATGAACCAGCTGACGGTAAATAATTATCGTACTTATAATAAGAATAATGGAAACAGCGAACTGAGCAATTACCAAACCTTTTCTGATAAAACCGGCGCTGCCGCCTGATTTTATTTTAATTCCTTTTAAAACTTTCACCGGATTGAACGAAGAGAGATAAAATGCAGGATAACTTCCGGCGATCAGTCCGCATAACAACGCAATCAGCAATAAACTACCAATATGCAAAGGATTAAAAATATCCAGTGATAAATGCTTCTCAACAAGGTTATTAAAAGCGGGCAACGAAAGATAAACAATAAGAACAGCAACTAAAGTTGAGAACAACGCCATGAACAACGCTTCGCCAATAAACTGGGCAATTAGTTTGTTTTTTCCTGCACCTAAAACTTTTCTTACGCCTACTTCTCTCGCGCGCTGCTCAGAGCGTGCTGTAGACAGATTCATGAAATTAATGCAGGCGATAATTAAAATGATCCATGCAATTAGACTAAACAGATTAACATATTTCAGCTGTCCTTCTTTTTCTTTGCCATTTTTATCGAAAGTGTTGTACATTCTCCAGCGGTTCATGGGATAAATGGACATCTTTGCGCTCGCCTCTTTCTGCTTCGTTTGTACGTACCCGTAAAGTTTTTTATTGATCGACGCGATATTTGCATTTGGCTCTGTTTCTACATACGTTAAGATGCCATTATTTCCCCATTGTTGCAACCAGTCGTTTTGATCAAGGTAAATTTTAAACGGAGCAAGCCAATCGAATCTGAAAGAAACGTTTTCAGGCAGATCTTTTATAACGCCGGTAATCAGATAATCACGTTGATTATTCATCTTCAACGTTTTGCCGATCACGTCTGTTGACTGAAAAAATTTCTTAGCCATTTTTTCCGAAACGACCAATGAGTATATTTGGTTGAACGCATTATCAGCATTTCCTTCAAGGAACTGAAGCTGAAACATTTTTAAGAATGAAGAATCCACATATTTGCCGGATTCATAAATGGCTTTATCGCCGAGAGAGAAAAGTTCGGAATTACCCCACGTGCTTCTGGCAGTTTTTTTAATGCCGGGAATCTCTTCCTTAATAGACGGAGCTAAAAGCCCGGGAGTAGCGTCAAAAGTAAAAACTTCGCCATTGTAGCTTTGCTGATCTTTTACAATATATAAATTATCCCTGTTGCTGAAATAATGGTTCCAGGTTAATTCATTTTCCACCCATAAAAAAATAAGTGCGGCGCAGGCAATTCCAATCGCCAATCCAAAGATATTCAGAAAGCTGTAGCCTTTATTTTTCCAAAGATTTCTAAAAGTTGTTTTGAAATAATTCCTGAACATTAAAGCAGCATTTTAAAGAGTGATACCTGGCAATTTTAAATGAAAAAAATTACAGAACGAATAGTAATTACGGTGGCGATTTTCAATTAATTTTTGAACAAGCGCTTCTATTGAAACATTCAGTAAACGAACAAATAAGCGTGCTTTTCATTTTTAAGCATTTCCCAAATCTGTACACTTTCAGGTTTGTGTATTACTAAACCAAAATATTTTCTGTAACAGTTTGCCCGTCCAACATCCTGATAATTCTGTGGCTGTAACGCGCATCATGTTCACTATGTGTAACCATGATAATTGTAGTTCCCTGTTCATTTAATTCGGTAAGCATTTGCATTACTTCATTCCCATTTGATGAATCCAAATTACCAGTAGGCTCATCAGCAAGAATTAATTTCGGATTATTTACAACCGCTCTGGCAACTGCCACACGTTGTTGCTGACCACCGGATAATTGTTGCGGATAATGGTTCTTTCTGTGCATGATCTGCACTTTATCCAAAACTTCTTCCACGCGCTTTTTTCTTTCGTCAGCTTTTACTCCAAGGTAAATCAAAGGCAATTCAACATTTTCAAAAACCGTAAGTTCATCAATCAGGTTAAAACTCTGGAAAACGAAGCCAATGTTGCGTTTACGGAGGTCTGCTCTTTTTCTTTCGTTAAAATGAGCCACTTCAATTCCATTGAAAATAAAGCTTCCGCTGTCAGGATCGTCGAGCAATCCGAGGATGTTTAATAAAGTGGATTTTCCACAACCCGATGGGCCCATAACGGCTACAAATTCTCCTTCTTTAACAGAAAAAGTTAGTTTGTTTAATGCTACCGTCTCCACTTCTTCAGTGCGATAGATTTTTTCTAAATTGCTAATTTTTATCATTGTTTGGTTTTTTAAACTTGTCAGCTTTTGGCATTCAGCAATCAGCTTTCTGCCACTTAGATTTTTATCAGAAATCCTTCATCTGAAGGGAATAAAGGAAATTCATTTTGTTGATGGAATGTTTCTGCCTGTACATTTTTTTTAAGAACACAAGTCAGTTTGGGATTACAACAGGTTTCGCTTTTAATCGCAACTGATGCCAAGACAAACAGTATAATGGCAAGGATCCGGAGGACAACAGTCTGTTTCATAAAAAATGATTTAGAAATTTATAGATTTCAATCTTGAACTTAAATTTTGCACATTGAACGTTGAGCTAATCCTTCTTCAACACCAGTTCCTGCATGTCTCCATAATTTTCATAGCTGCTCGTTATTACTTTATCCCCTGGGTTTAGACCACTCAATACCTCATAATAATCGGGGCTCTGCATTCCCAATTGGATGTTCACTTTGTAAGCGGTTTTTCCATCACTGCTTAATTTGAATATCCAATTGCCGCCTGTTTGCTGGAAGAATCCTCCTCTTGGTAATAATACGGCGGTTCTTGCGTCGCTCAGAGCCAGTAATATTTGCAGAGTTTGACCGCGCCGAATTCCATTTGGCACTTTCCCAACGAATTCCATATCCACCTGAAACCGTCCGTTAGTTACCTGTGTATATACTTTTTTAATTTCCAGTGTATAAGTAGTATCATTAAAAGCGAATGTTCCTTTTAACCCTGTATAAACGCGTGAAATATAATGCTCATCAACATCGACACGAACTTTATAACCGCTCAGTACGTCAAGTTGTCCGAGCCTTTCACCTTTGTTTTTTGATTGCCCGATCTCTGCATCAAGAGAAGTCAACTGCCCATCTATCGGAGCGCGTACAATCAGGTCTCCTACTTTTTGGCGCATCACATTTAATGCGTTTTGAGAACCTTCAAATGCTTGCCTGGATTGCTGAATCTGTTGAACATTAGAAATAGAATCCTGGTGAAGAATCTGCTGGGTCAGCTTTTCTTTTTGCAGATAATAATCATAATCATTTTTTGCTTTTTGAAATTCCTGTGAGCCGATTGCTTTTTGTGCATACAAACCTTTATCTAAATTGTATATGCGCTCCGCTTCTTTTAATTCGCTTTCCACGTCGGTCATTTGATTTAATTTGCTTACGGTATTTTGTTGGGCTGCATTTTTAGAAATCTGCATTTGCGTAAGCAAATTATACACGTTTGTCTGTTGAGTAACCAGCCCTAGTTGTATGTCAGTATTCGACAGTTTCAAAATTGGCTCGCCTTTTTTCATCATGGCGCCATCATCCACATATTTTTCTTCAACGCGGCCACCTTCGACTGCATCCAGATATATGGTAGTAAGCGGTAGTACTACGCCATTGACAGGAATAGTTTCCTGGAAGAAACCCTTGGTTATTGTACTGACGGTGATGCGGTCAGTATCCACATTCAATTTGCTTTTGCCGGATGTAAAATAATAACTTAGTCCGATCAATGCCACTATAGCCGCAATCCCGAGAATAGTTAAGATTCTTTTTGTTGACCATTTCTTTTTTTCAATTACTCTGTCCATAACTTTTTTTTAAAACCCGATAAAAAGACTTTTGTTTTATTTTTTTTAAATTTTTTTTATCTCCTGATAAATACGCAAAGCCATGCCATTATTTATCTTGCTGTGAGCCAAGCAGTTAGAAAAGATAATTTTCTGAAAGTGTACGCTTTTGATACAGTTTCCGTTCATTTTTGATACAAAGCATTTTAGCAGTTTTTTGAGTAAATATCAGCGATAACTTTTTTCAAAAGACACATTTCTTCTGCGGCGTTGTATATCCCATAATTGAGCTGCGCTGAAAACCCTTTTTCTATCTCTTTTCAAGTCCACAGATAATGTTTCTCTCACCTCAGTTGTCAGAAATTTTATTTCTTCATTTGAAAGCGATTTTAGTAAACTGTGTGTTTGATTTGATTGAAGTTTCATGATTTGATTTTTTAATTTTAATCGTTTTGCGTTTTTATCAGAAGTAAAATTTTTGAGAATTAAGATTTTTTTTGCGGCGTTGAATATCCCATAATTGTGCGGCGCTGAAAATTTTTTTCCTTTCTTTTTTAAAATTTACAAACACGGTTTCTTTGACTTCTGTTGTCAAATTTTTTAATTCGGTTCTTGTCAGATTTTCCAACAAATTGTTTGATTGAAGTTTCATGATTTTCGTTTTTTAAATGTTTATGGTTTGTTTTTAAATACGGTTGTGATTCTTTTTTGTTACAGTTATTTTTTTGTTTTTTAGAATAAAACCGTTTTAATTTTTTCTGTTTTAGAATATGTCAAAGCTGTGCCAAAACATAATTCATTGATTTTCAATAGATTATTTTAAACAATCAAAATCTTACTGTTCGCTAATGATACAGTGCATATCCGGTTTTGTGACAGTAAGAGGCTTGGCGAAATAATAAGAGCATAAAAAATTCGGGAAAAGAATTTTCAGCAAAGAAAGAAATAACATCAATTCTTATTTTTCATTGGAATCTGAATATAAATCGATTGACCACGCAAACACTGTTATAAAAAAGAACAATTTGTAGTAAAAAAAATAGAAGGAATTTATGTTTTCAACATTGAAAATTTGAAAAATTAACTGGTGAAAAAATCAGTGCGTTTCGTCTGCCTGCATGCAGTAAGACAGGGGACGATCCGTGGCTAACATTTCTTTTTTTAATTGGTAAAAATTCGTGTAATTCGTGCACGATTATTTTTCCAAAAATCTTCTACACAATGAACGTAAAAAACGCAACAGTATTAATCATCGATGACGATACAGATGTTTTAACAGCTGTAAAAATGTTGTTGAAAACAGAAGTGAAAGAAGTGGTAACAGAAAAAAATCCTGAAAATATTCGTTATCTTTTATCCAAAAAATCTTTCGATCTAATCCTGCTGGATATGAATTTCAACAGTTCGATCAACACAGGAAATGAAGGAATCTTCTGGCTAAAAAAAATCCGTGAATTCGGTTCAGATGCGCCTGTAATCATGATCACAGCTTATGGAGATATCGATCTTGCCGTACGATCATTAAAAGAAACTGCTTCGGATTTTATGGTAAAACCGTGGCACAATGAAAAATTGATTGACTGTATCAAAAAGAATTTAAAAGAAAAAGGGAAAACAGATGAGCGGATCGGCTCAGAATCTTCGGTAATTGGCAAAGAACTGATTGGAAATTCAGAAGTGATGAAGGATATTTTTTTTAAGATAGAAAAAATTGCTCCAACAGATGCGAATATTTTGGTGCTTGGCGAAAACGGCACCGGGAAAGATTTAATTGCAAAAGCCATTCATGAAAACTCTTTGCGCGCTAAGAAACCTTTTATCAAAGTAGATGTCGGCGCGTTGACAGAATCACTCTTTGAAAGTGAATTGTTCGGGCATAAAAAAGGCGCCTTTACCGGTGCAGCAGAAGATCGTGAAGGGAGATTTGAAGCAGCGAATGGAGGCACTTTATTTTTAGATGAAATTGGGAATATTACTTTACAACAACAATCAAAATTATTAAGTGTTTTGCAAAACCGGCAGGTGACCAGGCTGGGAAGTAATGTTGCGATCAGTATTAACATCAGGCTGATATGCGCAACCAATGTTCCTTTGAACGAACTTGCAAATGAAAACCGTTTTAGAAAAGATTTAATTTACCGGATAAATACTGTTGAAATTACCGTTCCGCCTCTTAGAAAAAGAGGTTCAGATATTATTTTACTGGCCAATCATTTTGTCAATATCTATGCAAAAAAATATCTAAAACCTCACCTGGAATTTGATGCGAAAGCGATTGAAAAATTGAAACAATATCCTTTTCCCGGCAACGTTCGTGAATTGCAATATACCATGGAAAGAGCAGTGATTATGTCGGAGGGAGAAACACTTTCTGCATCTGATTTGATTTTTTCTCCTATAGAATCTGTAGTAGTAAAAGAAGAAGAACCAAAGGATTTGAATCTCAGCTTAGTAGAAAAAAATACGATTTTGCGGGTGATTGAAAAGCACGGGGGAAACATCAGCAAAGCCGCTAAGGAACTGGGTTTGACAAGAACTGCTTTGTATAGAAGGTTGAGTAAATATGATATATAAGCTGAAGGTGAATTGCGAAAAAATACTAACATGCTAAAACGAATTGAATTCAAAATTTTTATCAGGATACTGCTGCTGTTTATCACGCTTACCACCGCATCTTATCTGTGGGTTAACGGAACATTTATTTACCTTTTCTTACTCACGCCAATTATCATTTATCAGTTGGGCGAGCTGTATCGTTTTCAATATAAAGCGCAAAAAGAATTAAAGCAGTTTATTGAATCAATCCATTACCGCGATTTTTCACGATTTTTTGATGTAAAGCATGCGCCGCTTGAGTTACAGCCTTTACGAGAAGGTTTCAATCAAATCACTTCTACCTTTAAAGATATCAGCAAAGAGAAAGAAACCTCGCATCAATATTTACAAAAAATACTGGAACTCGTAGATACCGGAATTCTATCTTATGATTCTGAAAACGGAGAAGTAATCTGGATGAATGAATCTTTAAAAAAAATGTTGCAATTGCCTTATCTTAAAACGATTTATTCTTTGAACCGCCGTGATGAAGAATTACACAATGAAATCGTTTCTCTTAAGCCGGGCGAAAGCAAAATTGCCATGGTTCATTTAGAAAATCGTTCATTTAAAATACTGCTATCCGCAACTGCCTTTCAAACAGAAGGAAAAAAATTTACGCTGATTGCTTTCCAGAATATTAATGAAGCTCTGGATGAAACCGAATCAAAAGCGTGGCAAAAATTATTAAGTGTCATGACACATGAAATCATGAATTCTGTGGCTCCAATTTCTTCATTGGCCGACACCTTGAAAAACAGGCTGGAGAAATCAGTTGTTCATCTTGACAATCATGACGGTGCTGTTCATGATCTTGAAATCGGAATAGAAACGATAAAAAGACGAAGTGAAAGTCTGCTGAAATTTGCTGAGACCTATCGCAATTTGAATAAAATAACGAAGCCAAATTTGAAGACAGTTTATGTCCGTGACCTTTTTGAAAATTTGTACCAGTTAATGGAACCAACGCTGGATCAAAAAAATATTGAAATGGATATTGTTTTAAAAGATCCGGGCCTCGAAGTAGAAATCGATCCAAGCCTGATAGAACAGGTTCTGATTAACCTGATTGTAAATGCGAAAGAGGCACTGAAAGATCAACCGGAAGCGAAAATTACATTGACAGGAATGGTTGGTACAAAAGGAAGGGTTTTAATAAAAGTAGCGGACAATGGCACAGGCATACCTGAAGATATTTTAGAAAACATTTTCATTCCATTTTTCAGCACAAAAAAGACAGGAAGTGGCATTGGTTTAAGTTTGTGCAAGCAAATTATGATGCTTCACAGAGGCAACATCACCGTGCATTCTGTGCCGGGCCAGGGAAGTATTTTTGCTTTGCAGTTTTAATGTGTGTAATGCGAGTCATTGTTTAATTTAATTCTCACCTGTTATCGAAAAATAATTTTTGTAAATTTGATACATGAAAACTTTGATTATTGAAATACCAGATTCCCTCAATCTTGATGAAAAAGAAGCAAAAACTTTTCTTGCCGCAAAACTTTTTGAAAAGGGAGATCTATCCATAGGTCACGCAGCTGATATGGCTGGATACAAAAAGCGCGAATTCATGGAATTACTTTACAGATATGATGTTTCGGTATTTAATTATTCTGAATCAGAATTGGAAAACGACATTCTGAATGCAAAGAATTATCATCGCTGATGTAAGTTGCCTGATTCTTCTTGATAAAATAAATAAACTTGACCTTTTAAAAATACTATTCCATACAATAACCATCACTCCTGAAGTAGCTTCTGAATTTAAAAACTCCCTTCCCGTATGGATTGAATTCCGAAACGTCGGTGATAAAACTTTACAGCTTTTCATTGAAAAATTTGTTGATAAAGGCGAAGCAAGCGCAATTGCACTGGCGAAAGAATTGAGAAATTCTTTACTAATCATTGACCGATTTAAAAGGAAGAATATTTGCGCAAAAAAACCGAATAGCAATAACAGGCACTCTCGGTATAATTATCGAAGCAAAACTTGCGGGCATTATTCCAGTAACGCCAATACTAACGCTAATCAAAGAGACAAACTTTAGAATTTCAAAGAAACTTGAATTTGAAATTTTAGAAAGAGCTGGTGAATCTCACCTTTAATTCAAATCTATTAGATCATAAGTTATAGCAACACGACAAATAAAGCAGTTTTTCCTTTTTTAAATTCACTGTACTTTGAATTAGAAATATTTGTATTAAAAAATCGATGTTAATTCACTCGATTACCACCAATATAAACAAGGAAGCTGCCTTTAAAATTCTTACTTTTGCGCCTCAAAATTTAGGACGCATGATTAGTGTAAATAATGTAACGCTGGCTTATGGTAAAAGGGTGTTGTTTGATGAGGTAAATCTCAATTTCGTAAAAGGAAATTGTTATGGAATTATTGGCGCGAATGGCGCCGGAAAATCTACAATTTTGAAGATAATCAGTGGCGAAATAGAGCCCAACAAAGGGTCAGTTTCCATTACACCCGGCGAGCGCATGGCAGTGCTACGGCAGGACCATTTTCAGTTTGATGATATCACGGTTTTGAACACTGTATTAATGGGTCACAAAAAAATGTGGGATACGATGATAGAGAAAGACGCCATATATATGAAAGAGGATTTCTCTGAAGAAGATGGAATGAAAGCTGGTCACCTGGAGGCAGAATTTGGCGAAATGGGCGGTTATACTGCTGAAAGCGATGCGGCTACTTTATTGAATGAATTAGGTGTTCCTGAAGAATTGCATCAAATGTTGATGCGGGATGTGGCCGCAAATATCAAAGTGAGAATCTTACTCGCACAGGCACTTTTTGGAAGCCCCGATATTTTATTGTTGGATGAGCCTACAAATAACCTGGACGTAGAAACAATTTCATGGTTAGAGAATTTTCTCGCAGATTATGAAAATATTGTTTTGGTCGTGAGCCATGATCGTCACTTTTTAGATTCAGTCTGCACACATGTTGCTGATGTGGATAAACAAAAAATTAAAATCTATACAGGAAATTACACATTCTGGTATGAAAGCAGTCAGCTCGCAGCAAGGCAGGCAACCGATAAAAATAAAAAGATGGAGGAAAAGAAGAAAGACCTCCTGGAATTTATTGCCCGATTCAGCGCCAACGCTTCAAAAAGTAAACAAGCTACTTCAAGGAAAAAAGCTTTGGATAAACTGGTGTTTGAAGATATCACACCGAGCAACAGAAAGTATCCGGGCATTATTTTCAAACCGGAAAGAGATCCGGGAAATCAAATTCTGAATGTTCAGAAATTATCAAAATCGGTGGAAGGAAAAACTTTGTTCAGCAATGTGAATTTTGATGTAGTAAAAGGACAAAAAATTGCTTTTCTTAGTAAAGATCCTGTAGCGCTCACTTCCTTTTTTGAAATTATTAATAATAAAATGAAAGCAGACAGCGGTGAATTTGAATGGGGAACTACCATTACCACTGCCTATTTACCCAATGACAACAGTGAATTTTTTACGGGCAATCTTTCCTTATTGGATTGGTTGCGTCAATTTGTTCCTGATCATTTTACAGATGTAGATGAAGATTTTTTAAGAGGTTTTTTGGGAAAAATGCTTTTCAGTGGTGATGAGATAAAAAAGAAGACCAATGTGCTGAGTGGTGGTGAAAAAGTAAGATGTATGATTTCGAAAATGATGTTGCAAAATCCAAATGTGGTCATGCTTGATGAACCAACAAATCATTTGGATCTTGAAAGTATCACGTCTTTCAATGATGGCATGATCAGTTTTCCGGGCATCGTTTTGATGACCACGCATGATCATCAGTTTATGCAAACTGTTGCAAACCGGATCATTGAAATCACGCCCAAAGGAATTATTGATCGCCTTTGCACTTATGATGAATACCTGGAAGATGCGCGGATAAAGGCTTTGCAGGCAGAGATGTATAATTGAAAATTAATAGTGAATTAAATAATATTTCGTGCAAGATTTAGCCGTTTCAAGGTTTCAATCTGGTCGGCTCCGTCTTTATTTATCTTATTGATAAAACGGCGGGGAGAAAATCCTGTATATTTATTAAATTCTCTGATT
>JAICYZ010000151.1 GCA_025933935.1 Chitinophagaceae bacterium | reverse complement strand
TGATTTTATTTCCATTTCCAAAACCATTACCAATGAGAACATGGGAAAAGATAATAGTTTTACAAATGCCGATTTATTAAAACTAAAAGAACAACCAACGATTGCAGGAGTAGCGCCACTGATCTCCAATAAATTCAGGGTGCGGGCTACAGCCGGCGATATCATTCCTTTCAGCACCGACCTATTTTTAGAAAGTATTAATGACAATTTTATTGATACCGTTCCACCGTCTTTTACCTGGCAGCCCGGACAAGTGGTAGTACCAATTATTTTTTCTTCAGATTTCCTCGAGATGTACAATGTATTTGCTCCGGCGCAGGGATTGCCACAGCTTTCTGCGAAAACTATTTCTTCTGTAAATATCATTCTGGAATGCTCAGGTCCTTATGGCACACAAAACTTTAAAGGAAATATTGTTGCACTAAGCGATCGGATTAATTCATTATTAGTGCCGCAGACTTTTATGAGCTGGAGCAATTTTTATTTCATGCACGACACCACTGTTCACGCTTCAAGGGTTTATATAAAAACAAAAGATGCAAACGATCCGAAGTTGATCAATTATCTGGATCAGCAGGATTATCATTTAAATAAAGACAAAGTAAAATTCAGCCGCATCAAAAATATTTTGCAAAATATTGTAAGCGCCTTGGGCGGATTTGGAATTTTGGTAATCGTGCTCGCTTTAATGTTATTTTCATTTTACCTGCAATTGATGATTGCAAAAAGCAAAGACAATTTGCGTTTGTTGCTTACATTGGGTTACTCACCAAAATGGCTCGCCAAAAGTGTGGCCAAAACATGGTTGCCGGTTTATTTATCCATTATTGTTGCTGCCCTTATACTTACAGAAATTATGCACGTTTTATTTTTGCAACTTTCTTTTGTAAGCAAGGGAAACCTTCCATGGTTGCTCAATTGGAGCGTATGGCTTACTGCAGTTGTTCTATTCGGACTCACGATCTTCATTAACCTTAGATTGGTAAAGAAGGAGTTAGAAAATATTATGTGATTTTTTTCCAAAAATAACAAACCGCACTATTTGTTCTTTTGCTACATGCTTCCTAACCTGCAGCCGCTGAAAGTTCAATCAACTTAATCCACGGCAAATTCCATTCTTATGGTTATTGATCCCGTTTTATTTAAACTGGATGTATTAAACGCGCCGCCATACGTATAATCTTCATCGGTATTTTTGCCGGTGATTTGAAAAACTCCCAATGTGGCTTTTCTTAATTTTCCCAAAGAACTGCCAGCATTTTTCGCAATGATTTCCGCTCTTTGTTTTCCATCCGCGCTCGCTTTTGCCAAAAGATCCATTTTTATTTCTGTTAGCTTGGTATAATAAAATAAAGGCGCCTGTGAATTAAGTTCGATTCCCTGCTGGATCAATTCTGTCGCTTCCCGCGAAAGCTGGTTGATCTTATCCACTTCTTTCGACTCGATTCTTACCGTTTGTGTAAGATTAAATCCTGTAAATTGTTGCCCCAATGAACGCCCATTTGCATCAGTTGGATAATTAAATTCCTTATTGATATTGACAGAAGAAAAAACCATGTCATTATTTGAAACCCCTTTTCCTGAAAGGTAACCCCTGATGGCGTTTTCATCATTTTTCAATTCTGCATAAGCGCTTTTTAAATCCATCGATTTCCTCGAATAAGAGCCTTTCCAAACAACCAGGTCACTCACAAAATCTTTTTCTGCTGAACCGGTAACGCTTATCGTTTCCTGCGCTTTTGTACGCGATTTATAAGCATTTCCAACAATCAATAATCCAATAATAAAGGCAAATCCAATAATAGCGGCAGTAATGTATCTCATAAATAATTTTTAAGGTGACTGATAAAGATATGGAGTTTACTAGCTGTTAATTCAGCTTTTGCTTTTTTTTATCACTTCTGGTTTTTTGTTTAAAAAGTTACCAAATTTTTCTGCAGCTGCTTTTATTACCTTCTCATCTCCGAAATTTTTTTCGTGGAAAAAACTTGTTTCAATAATAATCTTGTCGTTTTTTATTTGCCGTTTCCACAGTCCTGCAACTTTCCCGTTAATGATAATTGTCGGCCAGAAAATTCCATTACTTGAAAACGCTTTAGTTTGATGTTCAGACGTAATTGCAGCGCTTCTGTCTTTATAACTGATTAGAAATTCGTCAAAAGCAGGCAATAAATAAGCCGGTTCTTTTATCTTCTTTGTAACGGTAAAAGAATCTGAAAACCAATATTCCTGTTCGTTTATTTTTTCAGAAGTAAAATCATCTTTTATCGATTCTAAAGCTTGTTTGGCATCAGTAAATGATAACCCGGACCACCAGGAAAAATCGGCTAATGTAGCAGGGTAGTGGCTGCGAAAGTATTTGGAAGCCAGTTGGTATAATGCCTCTTCTTTTTTTACCAGCGTTTTTTTTTCTACTCTTTCTTGAAGCAACCCATATGTTGTTTGCTTTTCTTTCATTTTTCCGCTGCAAATAATTCCTTCTAATTCTGCATTCATAAGAATGTGGGAAGAGCGGTTATTATCGGTTTGAATTCTTGCTTTGTGGATTTCATTCGTCAATTCTTTCCTGGTTAAACTTTTATTTCCAACTAATACTTTCTCGAATATTTTATTCGCTTTTTTAAAAACCTCTGATGAAAGTTCCAACTGTTTATTTCTTCCTTTCATCGCTTGCAGCAGGCGCGGAGCAGTTAATTCTATCATCCAGTAAATATCATCTGCAGAAACAAAATGCCATGTCGGTCTTAATACGTGTGTCCGCAAGATTTGGGCTGCATCGATCGCTGAGTCGATCTTTTGTTCAGTTGCATTTTTCAAACGAAGGCCGATAGCCCATTTAGCCATATTAAAATCCTGGGCCTGCATCGCACCCATCCATTCCACGATTTCGCTGACAGTTGAGAATTTCGTGGATGCAATTTGTTGTGATATTAAGCGGGTATTTGCAATATCCTTTTGATTCATTTCTTTTAAAAAATATCATAATCAGTGAGTTTGCAAATTAATGTTAGAAAATTTAAAATGATCTTATTTGTCCTTTTACTGAATGCCCATACTTTGATTCTGAAGTCGTGATTCATTATTCTCAATTGCTAATCGCCTTTACGCACATTCAATAAAAAATGATTTTTTTGGTAATCAATATCTTTCTAAATTTACCGCATCCAATTTCTCTCCAAAACCTTCTGTTACCCCTTGTTTCATTTTGTAGTGAAAGGTTAGCGGTCATCCGTTAGCATTGTACTCCTGTTATTGCTTGTCAACTTAAAACGGGGCCGTCTTTTCGATCCCAAACTCTTTTTATGAAAAAACATTTACGATTAGCTATCAGCTTTAAATGGTTAATTCTGCTGACACTCTTTGGAATCCCTTCTGTGTCAATTTCGCAAAGTCTAAAAGATAGTGATTTTGTTTTATTTGCCAACAATATCCAGATTGGTACTTCTTCTACGATATCCGGTGGCTCCGTTGGTGCGAATGTACTTGTGAGCACCTCTGGCAATTTATCATTGACTGGAAATATTTACAGTGGAGGTACTGTTTCCCTGGGAAATAACAATATGATAAGCGGCAAAATTACTGCGGCAAATAAAGCTAATTTATCTGGCGGGATTTTAACTTCTGGTTCGGGTTTGTCCGTTGGAGGAAATATTGATGTAAACGGAGATATCGAGATTGGTAGTGGTACGATAGGTGGAATGGTAACTCACCCTCAGGGAACTACCTACCACGGCCCTGTTCCGAACGGCGGCAATATATCAGGAGTTCCTGCTTTGCCACTTCTTCCGCAGATGCCTGCAGTCACCACTTTTCCTGCTGCCGGAAATGTTAGCGTCACTTCTACACAAACCATTACTCCCGGCGCTTACGGCGATATTGCTTTGAAAAATAACAAGACCATTACCTTGTCGGGTACGGGAATTTATATTTTTAAATCGATTAAGAATTCCGGTAACAACAGTTTTGTTTTTGATTTCAAAAATGACGCTACCGGCACCATAAAAATTTATGTTTATGGTGATGTGGATCTAAACAAAGCAAATGCAACGACTATAAACGGCGGTGATGCCTCCAGAATTTATGCGGAAACTCATGGGGACGGTTCTACATGCTCTTTGGGTAAATTTTCCTGGAACATTAATAACGGATCATCCGGCGGCGGCTCGCTCTCAAAATGGCTGGGAACTGTATGGGCTCCTTTTGCCGGAATAAACGTTGGTTCCGGGTCGGGGAAATGTTCTTATACCGGTGCTTTATTTAGTGCAGACCGTATTAATATCGAAAACAATGTTACTTTTTATTATGCGCCTTTTATTCAATCTGCTGCATGCAGCACTCCCGTGGCAAATGCAGGAACTGATAACATCTTAAATTGTTCTACTTCCAGTGTTCAGTTGGATGGAAGTGCTTCTTCAAGCGGCTTACAATATAATTGGACTCCGGTAAATAATGGGCATATTGCGTCCGGCGCTGCTACATTGACCCCAACGGTAGATGCTGTTGGTACTTATGTATTGACCGTTACAAATCCCAACGGAGGTTGTTCTGCAACAGATACGGCCGTTGTTACTTTTAGCAATTGTATTTTGCCTTATTACCCTCCGCCTGAAGGTGGCAAGATCAGAAATCTTATAGGAGCTGAACTAAATTCTCTTGCAGAAAATTTCGGAAGTGTTTCTGACACTACACAAAATATTTTTATCCTGAAACATGACAGTGTCATGATTGAAGTGATTGCATTGCAGGGTCAATATCAAACATTGTTATCGCTTTTGCAAACGCCCGCTTATGGCATGACAGATCTGATTAATAACGGACCGAATACCTTAATTATTTCCGGAAAATATCCGATTAAAAATTTATTGAAATTAGACAGTCTGCCGCAATTCATAGATTACTGCCGGCCCATTTTCCCTTCCATAAGCAATGCCGGTATTATAAATAGCCAGGGCGATACTGCCATACAATCTTACCTCGTGCGCGAAGGTTACGGACTTACGGGGGCAGGAGTAAAGGTTGGTGTAATTTCCAATAGCTATAATACAATTCCTGGAAATCCGGCACAAACGGATGTTTTAAACGGCGACCTTCCGGGAAATGGCAATGCTGAATACCCACAACCGGTTGAGGTATTGCAGGATTACCCTTTCGGACAGGCAAGCGATGAAGGAAGAGCCATGTTGCAGATAGTGCATGACGTCGCTCCCGCAGCAAAGCTTGCTTTCAGAACTGGTTTTATCAATGCAAGTGATTTTGCTCTTGGAATAAAGCAATTGCAGGAGGATAGTTGCAATGTAATCGTGGATGATATAACTTATATTACCGAACCATTTTACCAGGATGGTGTAGTAGCAAAGGCAGTAGATGATGCTGCGTCAAAAGGTGTCGCCTATTTTTCTGCGGCAGGCAATTATGGAAATCAATCTTATGAAGGAGTTTTTAATCCTGCTCCTGCACCGAATGGTATAAGCGGAACTGCTCACGATTTTGGCGGAGGTGATATCTATCAGACAATCACATTACAGCCAGGCACTTATACCGTTGTACTTCAATGGCAGGATGGTATTTATTCTGCCGGACAAACTACTACCGGAACACAAAATGACCTGGATATTTATCTGACTGATAATAATGGAAATGCTTTATTTGGATTCAACAGGAATAATATTGGGGGCGATCCGATAGAGGTGCTTCCTTTTACGGTAACCCAAACTACTCAAACGAATATTATCGTTGTCCGTGCATCCGGTACAGGAGATGTTAGATTCAAATATGTATTTTTCCGGGGAAATGGGGTTGTCAGTAAATTTAATTCAGGTACCTCTACTATCGTTGGACAGGCAAATGCAGATGGCGCAATGGCTGTTGGGGCAGTTCTTTATTCAAATACTCCTTCTTACGGAGTAAACCCTCCTTCAATTGCCTCTTTTTCTTCTACCGGTGGAACATTAGTGAATGGTGTAATACGAAACAAACCGGAATTTACTGCTCCCAATGGAGTAAACACTACCGTAAATATGGGCGGTGTAAATATTGATGGTGATGCATTTCCTAATTTTTTTGGCACCTCAGCGGCAGCACCACACGCGGCGGCAGTTGCAGCGTTGTTGATCGAAGGAAAGAAAAAATTTGCTGACGAAATAGTTGCTCCTGACAGCATTCGTTCTATTTTAGAACGGACTGCAATTGATATGGGCGCTCCCGGATTTGATTATAATAGTGGGTATGGATTTATCCAGGCTGAGGCAGCCATGCGTACTTTTGCTACTCCAAAACCGGTTCTAAACAAACTCGTATTATCAGATACTACAATAAAACCTGGAACTCAACCACTCAATATTACTGTTCAGGGAAACTTTTTGGATCCGAATTCAAAAGTTTTATTCAGGGGAAATCCGGTAGCAACCACACCAATCAACGGCACAGAAGCAATTGCTGCAATTCCGGCCTTTATTGGAAATCCTGCCATACAGATTTATACAGCGCCGGTTTCAACAAGCGGTTTGGATGGAGGATATTCTGATTCATTGTTTTTCTATTCGCCGGTAAAAAAAGTAATTACCATTACAGCTGTCGGTCAAACAAAAAAATATGGCGAACAAATTCCCGCATTTACTTCTACAATCTTAGTAGATAGTGTCCCATTGGAGCAATCAGGATATACTTTGCAGCAACTTGGGCTCGATACCATTAATTATACAACTACAGCCACAAGTATGAGTAATGTGGGATTATATGTTATTAAACCGCAAATGAAAAATTTTGCTGCGGGAGATTCTGTTTTTGTCGCCTTGAACGAGATGTATAAATATGTATTTAATAACGGCATATTGTCCATTAAACCTATGCCGCTTGTTATTACACCGAGAGACACTACACTTACCTATGGTGATAAAATTGCAGGAATTAACTACAATTACAGTTACGGCGATTCACTTATTGCAAGTGCCGATAAAACTTCGTTTTTGAATTCTTTAGAATCAGCCTATCAGCAAAACCTCGAAACAAATGCCATAGCTTTAGTGGATGCACGCGCTCTGGTAAACGCGAGAGCCTTGGTAAATTCAGACCTTGCCAATCTTAGTTTTTTAGTAAGTGCAAGAGCCCTGGTGAATGCCCGTGCTTTGGTAAACGCCCGCGCATTGGTAAATGGCGCTACGGCCTATGACACAACAAATATTGTAGATGTTGCAACCGCTTCTGTATTTAATTATGAAGTTTCTCCTGATACGGCAACTTTGGTAAGTGCAAGAGCATTGGTAAACGCAAGGGCATTGGTCAATGCGCGTGCTCTTGTAAATGCCCGTGCATTGGTAAATGCACGTGCACTGGTCAACGGTTTTGCATTAGTAAACAGCGCTACCGTAGGAGATACAAGTAATTCGAATGTCGCCGCGATAATTGACGAGGCTGATGTAAATGCGCCTTCAGATACCTTAACGGAATTCAAATCAATCAATTTAATAACAGGCATCACCGCTGGAACAAATACGATAGTTCCTGGAGCATTTTTGTCTAATAATTTTGATATAAGTTATGGATTAGGCAAATTGACAATTCTGCCGGCGCCGCTTGTCATCAGCACGGACAGTGCTACCATTTCTTATGGTACACAAGTGCCGGTATTTACTTCAAATGTTACCGGATATCAATACCAGGATAATCTTGACTCAGTGTTTACAAACGGAGCATTAAACTATAGTTTGTTGGATAGCACAAACGCAGTTGTAGCTTCTACCAATATTCCTGCCGGAGTATTTAATGTTGTTGCTTCCGGTTCGGTGATTCAACCGTCAAACTACAATATTCAATACGTAAACGGATTACTAACGGTAAATAAAAGCGTGCTAACAGCAATAGTTGTTGATACATTTAGAACTTATGGCGATGCGAACCCGGATTTTCGAATTCAATACAGTGGTTTTGTAAATGGAGATGGCGTTGAAAATATTATACCGCCTGTTGCTTCAACTACTGCAAATCTGACATCATACGTAGGAAATTATCCGGTTACCTTAACCGGTGGTTCTGCTGATAATTACATTTTGACAACAACGGCCGGAAATCTGGCTATAACGCCTGCGTTGCTTACGGTAAAAGCCGACAATAAAACCATTTCTGACGATGATAATTTACCACGGTTCACCTCTGCCATCAGTGGATTTAAGAACGGCGATGATAGTACGATTGTTTGTGGGCCTGTTTACAAAGTTAGCCCTACTTACTATAAAGAACAACCCGGAACGTATACCATTACTCCGTCAAAGCTGGTTTTATCTCATCCTGCTAATTACAACATTCAGTATTTAGCCGGTACTTTATATGTAACAGAAGAGCAACATCACCATTATCATTACAGGCAGGATTCACTTCCCGGAATTTCCAATGCTTCAGCAATTATCGTCACAACCGAAATGAATCTGAAAAATATGCAGGGAACAAATCAATTGACCGGAGGGCAAAAAGTACTGACTTTTGATAATGCAAACAGGGGAAATATGATTAACCAGCTGTCTGATAAGATCCTTTCAAATGTTATGTTTATAAATACTTCTGTTTATCCAAACCCAACTTATGGAAAGGTTAGGATACAAATAAGCGGTGCAAATATTTCTGCGAATGAGGTTGTGATAACTGATATACCCGGTCGTGTTTATTCTTCAGAAGTAGTAAAAAAGATAACTGCAAACAGCATTGAATTGGATATGTCTAACTTTGCAAAAGGGGTGTATTTTATCAAAGTGAAGGTGGATAATACTTTCCGGATATTTAGGGTGGTGAAGCTATAAATTTTGAATAAGGAGGCAAATATTAATAAAGCCTATGGTAACATTGGCTTTATTAATATTTGACAAGGGAAAAATTGCTCGGTAACGAACATCGTTTTTTTTGTTGTGCGTTCCTTTGGGTGTGTTTATCGCTGCCAGAAACGAAAATCAAAGTATTTCTTCATTTACTAGCTGATTTTTTTCAATCCATAGATTTTTCTGAAAAGTGCCGGGCTTGTATGAGTAATGATACTTTTGAAAAAAAAAACAATGGTGGCTTCATCCCCTTTATACTTTCTCAAATACAAGCCTCCAATGATCCATTGTTTCGTTTTCAAAACAAATTTTGTTGGGGCTTATTTTAAACACTTCAACCAGGTGCCGAAACTCTTTATCATAAAGATATTTCGGCAGGAGAGAGGCGTATAAAGAATATTTTTTCACATTAAATTTCCGGAATTTCTTTCTCCATCTTTTAATAGTTTCGATATAATCATACCTGCCGCTGCTTTTGGAAATTAATTTAAAATACGGGGCTGCGTTCCGGATCACCTGCTCATTACCATAAGGCAACCACGAACCCGGAAAGTCCTTAACCATTAAGGCCATTGCATAAGAAGGAGAATTTTTATCTGCATCGATGCTCACTTCCTCCAGCGGCATCATATTTTTGTCAAAAACCATTGTCTGCATATAAAATCTTCCGCCTGTTGGTAACAGATCGTTAAGTCCTTTAAAAAAGTTATGGTAAACTTCATCCTGTTTGCCTGCTTT
>JAICYZ010000032.1 GCA_025933935.1 Chitinophagaceae bacterium | reverse complement strand
CTCAAATTTCGTTGCGCATTTCCGCGTTCAGTTTTCCCGTAACTCCAATAATAATAGAGATCTTCCGCAATAAGATCGTTGTTGTCATGAACCGTTTTGTAGTAATACGGAATGCATCGGTCAGAAATAAAGTTACGACCATAGGCGCTCGGAGTGATGCGTATATCCTGTGGCAAACCCTTGCGAAAAGATTTTTCAACCAATAAAAATCCCTGGTGCATTAAAATCATGCGCATGAGCAAACTCCTTAACTCGCTTGCACCACCACTTTGAGAATCGAATAGAGGTGAATAAATAAAATACTGGCGGTAAGCAGATGTTGCTGCGGCCGTATTGGTCGCTGCTTCACCTAAAGTAAGATGAAACGGGAATTTCATTTCATCACCGCAACACTCGCTGGTAATAAAATGGGCTTTGTATCTGAATTCATCGACAGCCTTTATGAGATCATAAATAAAATCATACACATATTGCAGGTAGATTGGAAATGAAAGGCGGATAAAATCAAGTGTCTTTTTAAAGTCAGCTCCTGAACCAAATGAGTAATTGGTGAGGCCATTTAATAAAGGATTATAAATAGTGAAACAATAATTTAAATCTTTCGCCAAACTATCAAGAATCGAATCGGTTGTGAGCAATGAAACAAATGCATTCAATACATCATCCGAAGAGTTCAAATTATTTGCCGGCACATTGTAGCGCCTTAATTCAAGCGGAGAAAAAGTTACCTTGCCATCGCCATTATTATTACCCGAAATAAGTAGATTTTTATTCACCAATAATGCTTTTACTTCAAAGTCCATTTGACTTCCCTTGTCGTTGCAATCATTGGTATCACAATTCTTTAGCTTTAATTCATTTACATCGAGAAAAAGAACCACAGCATATTTGCTCAGATCGCCTCCCTGTGATAAAAGAATGGCTTTGCTGTTATCCGTTAACACATTAAAATCATCCTGGGTCAGAAGTAATTGAATGTCATCAGGGGTGGCAGAAGTGCCGGTATTTGCTGACGCGTAAAAAGGAATATTTGTAAGATCCGGATCTCCGCATTGTGAAATAATTTCAAGATCATTGGGAAAAGCAGGTTTGACAAATGGCGTGTAATATTTATAGGCATTGGCACCGGTATGATCACAAAGTAAAATAATATAGCCCTGAGACGTAAGCCCGCAGCCTTTGGTTATATTGATCGCATCATTGGTATGCGATATTTCCAGTCCACATACGATGCCGCTCCCGATCAGTTTACAGCGTGACAGTCTTTCCTGCTGGTCGAGATAATTGAACAGGGAATTCAGGTGATTATTAGTAAGCACCTGGTCTGCTTCAAAGAAGGGAAAAGTATTTGCAATACTCATGGTCATTGATTTTTAAAGGTTCCTAAAACTGTTTTCCCAAGCACGACTGTATTGCTGCCTTCCTTACTTTCAACGCAATTGTGCAAAGTTGCTTGTGGATATTCGCTGTGTAGTTGTGTAAGAATTTCAATCAACCTGTCATTAGCATCTCTGAAAGAATCGACATTTGCTTTTTTATCGAATGAATAACTGGCAAGCGCTTCAACCCAAATTTTGTAACGCATTTCGAAGTCACTTAGCAAATCATTGTTAAGCCAGCAAATTTTCAGCATCACATGTGCCGGCGCTTCTTCCCGGATTTTGTTTTCAAAATATTCCCGAAAAGCCATGTCATTAAAATATTCAGGCCAGTAAGGCAATATGACAGAGGCACGAAAAGTATATGGATCCTGTTGGCATGGACAATCACAATCGTGAAGGCAAACCTGCATCAGGTCGAACATTTTATCCGGTGGTAAAATATTTTCACGAGGCCGCAGTAATATATGTTCTATCAAATGCAGTCCTGCCGCATCATTGCAATCCTTCTTAAATTCATCAGCGATTTTATTAACCGCGTTTTTTGCATCTGTTTCGTTATGAAAGATAGTGCCGCTATCGGTTACATTCGTTAACAGGTCAGACAAAGTAATTCCAACAGGATCGCTGTTATTAATAGCATAATTATTGGCATCTGCGCCAAGGTGAACCACTTGCTGAACTGCATCTTCCGCGTCTGATTTTTTCTCATATTCTTTAGAAACAAATTTTACTCCCGTTAATGAAATCACCGTGAAACTGTGGAAACACTTTAATTTTGTTTCTCCATTTTCTACTACTTCCTTTTCATTGCAGACCACTTCGATATTTTTTATGCAGCTCAAAAAGCGGCGCGTAATATCTTTTATTCCGGTAAGAAAACCGATGCGTTTCTCCAGCCCGCAAACATTATCCGTATCCCATAATTTTGAAGTATCAAGATTAAAATTATTGTCCTGCGGAAAATAATCGTAAGCCTTACCGCGGTTGCTGCTGATGTCCGGATAATTTTGAAGCGTCCGTATTTTGGCATTGGTGATGTCGTTAAAATCAATCTTTTCTTCCGTCATTTCAGTGTAGTTGATCGTATACATCAACAGCGCATAATCATTAAATGACTCGGCAAACCGCGCCAGCAAATGATCTAAAAAACGGCCGCGCCTGTCTTCGAAAACGTCTTTTGGCTCATAAAGATATTGCCAGTTGTTTTTTGGCTGAATGGTTGAATCTGCATTGGTAATTGCTTCTTCCAGCTTGACAGTCGAGCCCGATTTTGCATAAATTGCATCTATATCCTTTATATCTTTTAAGAATTGTGCATAGTAAGTATGAACCAGATTGTTGGTAGAAAATAATTCATGAGCGTTTGTAAGTTGGGTGAGAAAATCAGCCAGCACCTGTTCATAAAACATTAAATAAGCTTTTAATTGCCTCTGCTGGGCGATGCGTAATTGTGATGCATTATCGGGTAGTCCTGCTGCTCCAATTCCATATGTTTGAGGATAATCATATTGAGCAGGCCAATAAATATCTGTATTTCTCTTTTTGCCAACCGGTACAGGCAGGTCGTCTTCAAGGCCGTTTAATTTGGCGCGCGACCGCTCGGCATGTAACAAAGAAATTGTATCATACACTTCCTGATAATTGGCAATAAAAGGAAACTGATTTTTAAACATCAGTATTTTTGATTTGTCTTCGCTCAAAACAGGTTTTTTGAGAGCGGTAATATTCATGCACCACTTCAACCCGAGAAAACCCGGAACCGGTTTTCCATCGCTATCGTATTTAGTCATCACAAAGTTGCGAATGGCAATTACTCCATCAATATCCATCAGCAGGTTAATAATATCTGAAGTGTATATCACGCTGCGCAATTGCGTATTTTCTAATTGAGTGGTATCAATAAAACCGTGTTGCAACACCACCCCTTCAAATATTTCATCAACCGGAATTTTTTTGTCGAGCAATTCTTTGAGAGAATAGAAATCAACAGAAGGGTTGAGATAATTTTCAATCGCATAAAATATTTCAGCTTCCACTTTTTCAATATCAGCAGAAGGTTTTACATCGACATCAAAACAAAAAGCTACTTCTTCATCATCGACAGTAGTTACAGACAAAAAATCTTCACACAGATTACGATGCTCCTGTAACGTTTTTACCGCAGTTTTTACGAATTGATTTGCTTTCGTAATCTTATTGTTATAAAACGAAAAGATATCCGCAATAAATTGAAAATTGTCCTCTGAAAACATGGATTTTACATCACTGGTTCCAACAGTATTAGAGGAAGGTTTTTTTGAAATGGTGACTTTAAACTGACTGGTCGTATTATTTTTCAATGTCAAATTACAATTCCATTCATCCGGCTCTGCGCTAATAACGGCGTTGCTGATATTATTCTTATCAGAAGCCGTTTGAGCAAAAATAAAATCAGCTGATTTCCAGGAAGCTAAATCAATGGAAAACCAAAAATCACCTTTCGAAAATCTTCCTGCCAATGCCGGATTTTCAATCACGACTTCTCCATTATTTAAATCGCCATAAACATTATCGTCGTCAAGATCCAACAGTACCCGGTAAAGGCCGGATAGAAACAGAGGAATATATGATGGATCATATTGTAATTTATCTTCTTTGCAATTGGCGTAGATCGGCACTTCATTTATTGGAAATAAATTTCCTTTTTGATCCTTTTGAAAGTCCTCTGCAAAAAGCCATGCATTGTGCACACCTTCAAGATCAATCAGTAATTTTCGGTAATCATCAATAGTAAGCGGGTTGTTGGTAAGAATTTCTTTAGCAGTAAAAAAAACCTGGCCGCTTACCGTCGCGCCGTTTTTATCTGTAAGCAAATCTGTTACATCAAAGCCATTCCGGTAGCCAAGTTCTGTAATCGCGTAGCAAAGCGCTTCCAGGGTAGTAATTCCCGGATCGTGTTCATTGTAATCGGTCCATATTGAATGAGACAGTTCTTCAATATATTTTAATCCTTCCGTTCGCAAAGCATCATAATCCTGCGATAAAGGAAGCTGCCTGTTTCTCGATATGATAGTTGATTCATCCATTAGCAAGTACAATTTTCAACCGGTTCGATTTTGTGTTTGATATTGTTTTCTTCATCGTAATATGAAACAAGAATAGAGCGTGCGGTAGAGCCAACCGCTTCTTCTACATCTTTTGCCGGATCAGTGCGATTAATAAACTGGTACATTTTAAAACAGGTAACGTAATCCACATAAGGCCTTTCTTCAACAAAATTTATCAAAGCACTTTTGTAAATTTTTCCACCAAAAGAAATTTCTTTTTTATCACTAAATGCCCATGGAGTGAGAAACTGCTCTATTTCATTGTTCAATTGCCGGGTGAAAAAAGGTTCGTCGACAAACTCATAAAATTTCACTTTAAAATCAAGTTGTATTTCTTCAAACTGCGGATTTTTTACATGAAGTTTTACAAATGGTGAAATGATTTTTTGAAGATAGGTGGCTATATTGTTCAATAAACCAATTGGCGTGTATGGCCGTAAGGGATTAATATTTGTATTATTACTTTCGTCAGGAATGGTAATCACGGAAACATGGCCGGGATAATTTTCACAGAAAACGTCAACTCCCTGTTCAGTATAAAAGCCGGCATGATTAATACATTTGACTTTAAATATTTTTTGAAATTTTTCAAGAATGATGTGCTCATAATCCCAAATGGTAATCGCGCGTTGCTTATGGCGTAGTCTTTCACTTACCCTCACATAAAAATGATCGTCGCTTTCCCTTAACCGCCCATCAAACGAATCAAAAGGCTGTTGAATTTTTTTTATGTCTGCATCGCTCACAACTAACTTTGAAATGGTATTGGCAGGAAGTATTTGCCTGAATTCAATTCCTTTCGTTTCATCCTGCACCAATTGCACAAGGGCAGCCTGGGCCTGTATCAGCAGCATTTTACAAACCGCATCAGCGAAAGGATGTGCGGTAATTTTTATCCATGCAAAACCGTTTTGAAGCAATGTGTTGTTTGAGCTAATATCGGCCGGAAAGTTAATAGTTACAACGCCTGATTGAGTGAAATTATTGGTGTTATCAACGATGTTTTCATTCTTAAAAAGTATCCAGTTGTTATTCGCTGACAAGTAATACCACTGGAGATCTTCTACGTCCAGCAAAGGATTGGAGCTCCCGTCTGCAACCTCGAATAAAATAGTAGTGACCATGCCGCCGGTCACATTTTCCAGTCCTAAAAACAATTCGCCTTCATTCACGATATCCTGAAGCAGCGTTATTTTTTGCGTTTTTTCTATATCCGGTGATGTATTAATAAGCAAGTTGCTGACGCGGGAAAAGCCAAATGGATTTAAATGATAGAATAAATCATTATCCGCAGCTGCATTTGCGTCAAATGAAATGGTGGTAGCGGCCGCATAATTAATCGATAAATTGTTTATAACTACTTCTTTTGGTGCCGGAGTTGCTGCTATGGTAACTTTATATGCGTTCGCGTTAGAATCCCATGTAAGAGCAGTGCCGTTACTTAATGCAGCGCTCACGTCTTTCAAATGCTGATCAAGGGAATAAGTAGCATCATTCATCCTGATACGTAAAAAACCTGCAAGCGTATCAGCAGTAATTTTTTCATTTTTAGTAAAATCAATAACTGTTGGAATAAATGCACTGTTGCTTCCCGAAAAGGATATACTGATCGCGGATGAGCTGATGCTTGATACATAAATCTTGTTATCGAAACTATTTTGCCACAAATAGTTGGTTGTTCCATCAAGTGTAGGTGGCGAAGCATTTTTCCAACTAACGATAATGTCAAGCTGTGTCAATGGTTTTTGAAATATTTCTTTACTACCGATATAAAAACCAGAGCCAGTATCCGGAAAATCACCAAAAGGTTTAAACGGTTTTGATGCGTCAATCGTTCCATTGTCATTACTCAATACAAGGTCTTTTATGCCACTAACATTTACGAGAACATCAACCGACTTTATTTCTTTGTTACAAATTAACGTGTAAGGGATCCCGTTAGCGATATCCTGGTCCAGGTAACATTCCAACACAGGTAATCCTATATTCATATTCTGGCTATGAACCTTTTCTAAATACGGAACTACAGCCGCCTCATCCGGCGAAAGATGTATGGTGAAAATAAGTTGTGAACCGGCAATATTTGTATGTACTGAAAGAGATGAAACACTTTCCCATTTCTTTGCCCCTGTAAACTGTGCGGTAAAACAATTCAGGTTTAAAAATAAAAGAGCGGGAATCGGTGCTGCAAAATTTATTGAAACAGTAATAATCCTGCTTCCTTCATTCAGGTATAAAATATTAGAAGCAATCGCGAAGCCGGCCTGCGCGTTTTTGATTTTTTTTACATCACCAAAGGTAAACCAGCTTTTGTCAACCGAAGTTATCTTTGCGCCTTGTCCATCATCAGAATTAGCAATGGGTGAAGCTTTCAGCAAATCCTTTGTTCCATGTAAGATTTGTGTTGAACGTATTTTGGATACGGCCGCTTTATTAATCACAATATCGGCGCCGAGCGCATAGCTGATTTCTTTCCCCGTTTTGTCTTTACCACCTTTGAATAAACTATTTTTCAGAAGCAGGCTTTCATCAACAGGTTTTTGCAATTCAAAAAGCACATGTGCGGAATCAGGTTCGGCGGCTTTGTTGGTTAATTGCAACACCTGCTTGTAATAAAAATCAAGATGACGCCGGGTATATTGGTTCAGATCATCCTGTACGTGTACATAGATTTTAAGAAAGGCGATGAACAACGCAAAATGAGGAGTATGATCGGGGTAATTATTCAGTGTTTGAATAAAAAGATCATTGGCCCGATTTACTACTGACGAAATCCCATTGAATAATGATTCAATCTGCGCATTAAAAATATTGTGATTGATAACATAAACAATAATTTCCCTACGGGTGGCAAGAGCTGGTAACGTAATAGAAATATCAGCGACGGCAGATTGCCATGAACTGCTCATATCGGTGGCCCTCGAAAAATTGACTTCTGAAACTACCGGAATAGGTGCATCGTTATCGTGTTCAGGAGTGCCATAATCAAGAAGTGCAGCGCCTTTGAAATCATTGAAGCATTTTTCAATATTGGCAAGTGGCTGTTGCAGCTTGTTTTTAATAACATCAACAAGAATGCTTTTGTATTCAAAATCGTTTGGTAACAATAAAAATTGCTGATCTACCAGTTTAGCTAAAGAAAAAACAAGATCGAACAAAAATTTGAATTGCGTTTCCGCTTTCGAATCTGTGTCTGCAAGAATGATTCTTTTATAAATCCTTTTTTTATAATCAGAAATTTCCTCGACATTAATGCGCGTTAATGTGGCCAATGGAACACTTACATCTGAGGACATCAGCGCTTGCCAATCACCATCAAGTGTATTCTCTTCATTATAATAATTCAGATAAGCAGCATAGCGTTTGGCAAACAGAATCATGTCCGCTGTTTCGCGCTCATCTACTTTTGCATAACCGGGAGATAATGCAGCAAGAACCCTGTTTAAAAGGCTGGTTCCTTCGCGGGTCAATGGGTTTTTGTCAGTGCATGCCATTTCGGTAATAAATTATTTATTTAGTTCTGTACTTTCATTTTTGTAATAGGGATAAACAAAATTGAATCTTGAGTTGGTTGACCTGACCGTGTAATCAATTGAAATAATAATTCTTCCTTCCACTTCTCCTGTATCATCGAGGTCAATTTTATTTACCGAAATACGAGGTTCATAATACAGGATTGCTGTATTGATCATATCCTTAATGTATGTTTTGAAAGTAGTGGTCAATGGCTCAAAAAGCATTTCATCAAGATTACATCCATATCCCGGAAGCATTACTCTTTCGCCCTGCCGCGTTGAAAGCAGGATTTCAAGGCTACTCTGAATGTCCTCTTCGTCACTGAGCATTCCAACCTGCAATGTTTTTTTGCTGAAAGTAGGTGGAAATCCCCACCCCGTTCCGAGAAATGATTTTGATATCGACATATGTTAACCTCCAATAATTACAGTTGGACAACCCATGATAATTGAACCACCATGAGCTGTAACATCACCCATTCTTGCCGCCGGCATTCCTCCAATTAACACAGTGGCGGAGCCCATAACAATTGAATCTGGCGGCCCCACACAAACGCACAAATCTCCTGAGCGTGCTGCCGGCAAACCACCAATTAAAACAGTGACACAACCAGGTGGCAAAACAGGGCCGCCAACGTGAGGAATCACACCCGTTACCATTGGGCAAACATGCATATCTGAAATTCTGGCGGCAAACGGCATTTGTTTATTGATTTATTTTGATAGAATGTATATTGGCTTTCAAGGAATATTTTGTTAATTCTTTAAATGAAGTTTAAAGGAAATGTTTTTGGTATTCATATAATTTTAAAAATCAAAATCTCCTTTATTTGTTTTTTTGCTGGGAGAAGCTTTAATGGTTCTGAATTGTTTTACCTTTTATTTTAAACTTTTCTCAGTAGTTTCTCTGTTGTTATCAATTAATTTTTACCAACGAGCCTTTAATTTCTGTAATTCCGCTGCTGCTGATACTGGTACTGCCGCTGCCTTCAGCGCTCAATGTTCCGTCGGCTTTTATTGAAATCTGCGGAGCTGAAATCGAAATAGATGAACCGGCTTTAATTGTCAGATCTGTTGCCGCTTCGATAGAAATTCCACTATTGTCAATGACCATTTTATTGCCATCGGCGTCCTGAACGGTTATACTGTTTTGATCATCGTTCAGTTCAAATACCCGGTTGCCGGGAGTTTCGATGTGAATGCTTTTTTCTTCATCATTAAAGATCAGTTTGATACCGCTGCGGGATACATACCCTTTTTCAGGATTGCTATCTTCGGGCTCGAGAGGCGCCGGTTTTGCACTGCTATGTAACATGCCAAGGACAACAGGGTTGTTGGGGTCGTCATTCATAAAGCCCACTAATACTTCATCGCCTGTTTCAGGCCTGAAAAAGGTTCCTCTGTTATCGCCGGCATCCAATGTTGCGACCCTTGCATAAATTCCGTCATCCTGGTTATTGACCAGCGGTAAGCGTATCTTTACACGATACTGACCGGTGCTGTCGGTAATGTCAGTAACGATACCGATTTGCAAGCCATGAAGCGACGAATACTGGCCCGAGGAAGATGCCGCGTGACCGGGATTCGTTTGCTCGCTGAAAAATTGTTCGTTCATCCCGAGCGTTGCTTCAGTTGTCCAATCGCCATCTCCAAATTCATGTTGAATTGCTGAAACAAATGCCTTACCGTTAAAATTTTTTCCTACCCCGGTTAGCGAAATGAAATCTCCGGGTTTGACTGTTGTGGTTCCCTGGTATTTTACTTTTGCTTTTATTTTGGAAAGCTCCTGTCTTAGTTTTTTTGCATTTGCGACGTCTTGTGCTTCTTTTTCAGTGAAGGATGCTGCTGTCCTGATTTCCAATGGCTGATCGTTTACTGAAGCTAATTTGTCGCGCGAAAAATCCCCCTGATCCGGAGCATTCGGATCTTCGCTCTCTACACTTCGTACTTCCTGGTTTTCGAAATCCCAACTCATTGTTTTCACAGTGGTTGTTTGAGTGCGGGAATCCATGTCTGCATGAAAATCGAGAATGTCTGCGCCATAAGTCAAATCTAGTTTAGAATCATCCTGAAGGTTTGGTTTTTTAACTGTAACGGTGCCGTTCTCAATGACGCAAATCATGCTGTTTACATCGAGGCGGCTTATCATAAAATCCCAGTCAGACACATTAGATTGCAGCAGTTGTTCGTGTTGCGTTTCTGAATCATCAATATCTGTATCCGTAATTCCGTTATCACTTAATAATTGTGACACCACATCGCTGTCAACCACGTCGTTAAAATGCCTGTTCCCTTTATTCACGGTCATTTTAACGGTTTCATCTTTACATTCAATAGTTAATTCAGAACAGTTATTGTTTACTTTTTGTGTATTGGTGATAATGATGCCTTTAAAAACAGTCGTTGTTTCTTCGTGGTAACCAAGTTGTATTTCAATTTTCTTTCCGGGAATAAATTCATCTGAGTCGCTGATGTCAAATGTTTCTTTAGCAGGATCGCCATCCAGAAAATTAATCGTTGCCCCCGGTATTTTATTTATTTCAGTTTGTATTGAAACGCTGGTAAGATGATGCTTCTTGGAAATTTTATTTCCTTCGACCAAAATCGTGCAGGAGATCACGTCCGGGTTTTGTACAGTTGGTACTATTCGCGTTGATGCTGGCATAATTTATTGGGCTGGTGGAAAAAATAATTTTGTGCCTGTTTGAATATTTCTAAAACCATCAAGTTCGTTGTAAGCGGCTACGTCTATATAAAATTTTTGATCATTATAAATGTTTTTTGTCATGAGCGGCAACTTATCTGAAGCAGTTACAATTCTTTCATGAGTTATGTCCGGACTCATGGGGTTTTCAATGGCCACCCGAAGATTTTCTTCAATACTTCCTTTGAAGGAGCACTTGGCAACGGCTCTTATGGGAGTGCCATCAGGCTTGAATAATTTAAACTCAATATCCATCGATGTCAACACGCCCTTAAACAATAACGTACCCCAATTAATTTTTAAGTAATAGGGCCTGTGGATGTCGCCCTGGTATTGGAGAATCTGGTGGCGGAACAAATCAAGTTGATCGGGAACAGGAAGGGGAGGAGTTAATATGTTCGTTATTGTGCCGGTGTTGTCAAAAAGAAAATCAAAATTGAACTCCTGGGGCGGCATTTTATTGAACTTTAGTGAAATAGCCGAAGTGCCCTGGCCTTGCGTTTCGCAAAATTCTATCTTGTATCTGTAAGTATACGTTTCCGGGTTGATAAGTGCAAAGAAAGGAGGCGCAGCGATCGTATTATATTCCGGGTCGCTGTAAGAAAGGATGTATAATTTTTCCAATTGTGCAAGGTCAACAGCCATCAGCGTTCATTTTTTTGACGAAGGGTTTTTAATATTTTTTCTGTCACTTCTTTGGTGATCTCTTTTTTGAGTTTAGTGATTTCTTCCTGTTTTATAGTTGAAACGGTTTCTCTTTCACTGGCGCCTACTACCGCTTTTATATGTAGTTCTTTAATTTCAATTGGCATAATAAAGATGTTAAACAGACGCTGTTATGATATTAAAATATTGATACGATAGAGTAATAGATTCCACCATGATCGAATTATCCTGCGCGTTCAATCCTGATACAGACCATTTTTTTGGTATTGCATGCACCACATACCATGTCATCACTGGTGCATGCTGTTCATTTAATAGGGCAATGTGGAGATTGGCAGGCGAGAACAGAAAATTTTCAAATGCATCTCTGCACCATTTAATAACAGGAGAGCCAATGAACATGCCTCTTTTCAATGTAATATCTGTATAGCGGGTACGCTTCGGCAATTGCCAGGTGAACCGGTTTTCCCCGCCTTCAATAAAGTTTTCCATTTCCATTTCCACATCCAGGCCACTCACTTCCTGGAAGCGGGTGTCATCTGCTGCCGGGCTCAGTTCAAAGGTTACCAGGAAATGAAATCCAACGGGAGGATATACAGCCATAGGGATTACTCATTTTGAATGGTTAATCCTTCATGCGCAATTTCCAATGTTTCGATGGCTACGTCGTTTCCATCTGCTTTTAAATCGGTAGATGTAATTTTAGTAGGCCATGCGTTCTTTATTTTCCAAACTACAACAGGCGACAAAGTTTCATCCAAAAGGCTGAGCGTAATGTCGCGCCTTTCCACGGTGTTCATATTTATCGTATTGAACCAGTTGTAGAAATCATTATCGGATTTAAAAATGCCTCTCTTTAATGTAATGTTACTGAACTTGCGTTGCCCCGGCATTTTTATTTTGTGATATTCCGGGCTTGCCCCGTCGCGATATTCAATAACATCATTCGTGATGTCTAAACCACTTGCTTCTGTAAACCCGATATTGGTGCCTCCCCATTGCACCTGGAAATGAAATTTGGGAAGTGGATAATTGGCCATAATAATGATTTAGTTGAGTTTTAAATTTCTAAAAATGAACAGCCGTTACTTTTTATGAGGTCTGCTGTATTTGTGTAAAGCGGAGTATAATAAATTCTGCCGGCCGAACAGGAGCCATGCCGATCTCAATGATCAGTTTTCCATTGAGCACATCGTCAAATGTCATAGTTAGACCCAGTCCTACTCGTACATAAAAAGCCTGCTCCGGTTTTGCGCCTGCTAACGCGCCGAGACGCCATAAATTAGTAAGGTAATTTTCTATCATGGCGCGTACACGCACCCAGGTATTGGCGTCATTAGGTTCAAATACAAACCGGAACGCTGCCAGCTTCACCGATTTTTCTACCATAATATAAAAACGGCGAACAGAAATATAACGCCAGTTGTTATCATTTCCCAGCAGCGTTCTTCCGCCCCAAACCAAAGTACCTTTTCCGGTGAAGGCGCGAATCGCATTGATTGATTTTCCGGTAGCAGGATTCACATTCATATCTGCCTGCATCTCATCTGATATCTTGCAAACCGGGCCCACTGTCGACTGGACAGCTACATTTGCAGGAGATTTCCAGATTCCTCTTGTTGCATCTACGGAACAATAAATGCCTGCCATCGCAGGTGAGGGTGGCAGCACCATCGGAAATTGACTATTCAAAACTTTTTCTACTCTATTATACAATGCCAAATCTCCTGAAGCAGTGTTGTTCAAATCAGAAAGAAGCTTTCCATTAAATGGACCGGCAGCAGGCGCGCCTCCGCTTTTTGAAACGTTCTGTGTCAATGTGGTGG
The DNA here is from genome assembly GCA_025933935.1 of Chitinophagaceae bacterium. GTDB lineage: Bacteria > Bacteroidota > Bacteroidia > Chitinophagales > Chitinophagaceae > Ginsengibacter. The sequence goes on along the minus strand of JAICYZ010000032.1, from coordinate 9,172 downwards.
TAGTTTCATCGATGCTGAAAGAATACTTTGAGATCAGATTTGGAAAATAGGCGGCGCCATAATTCAGGCTTTCGTCAAGGGTGGGTGCTATATTGGTACGAAAAGCTGTGGTTGCTGTTGTCAGATCATTGCTGGTTTTAACACTCTCTCCTGTATTGTAAAGGTCCAGAATGCAAAACCGGTCCTGAAGATTGATGTCTGCGCAAAGATTAAGCGCACTGGATTGGAGGGTGTAAAGATCTGTGTCGGCGGGTAGCTTTTGACCTTCCGGGAAAACGATTAGGGTAATATCATCTTCCTTTTTTACTGCTTCCAAACCTGCGGTGAAATCTCCGGGCACAAGCGCATCTCCTACATTGGCTTTGTATGGCCCGATAGATACAATGTAACACATGCCACCACCATTATCATAAAAAAAGCGAATGGCAGTATGCATCGTATGATTGGATTGCTTGCCGGCGCTAAATGCCGGTGTAATTTTTTCGGTTAATAAATTATCGTTCGCATCAGTAGTCTGGTCAATAGTAATTGTAAGGCCGGTTTCAACTTGTGCTGTTCCAAAGTACGTTTCATAATCAAGCAACGATGTGATTTGAGTTGGAATGTTCGTGAGATTATTTCCGTTACCATCGATAACAAGATTTTTTGCATTTGGATCCAGCGCTTTTTGCGTATACCCGACAAAAGCCGGAATGGTATCAACCTGCGCAATAGAGGGTGGAAAAGCATCTATTTCCGTTACATACACCCCCGGCGTTTTAATAGCACTTTCATTGATTAAAGACATGATGATGAAGTTTTATGATTGAACAATGAGTTTTAAAATTTACTTTCAAATTTTATCGTAAATGAAGGAGCTGGTTCAAATAGCTTTTCACTTATGTCAAATAGATTGTAGCTGCTGTTAGTCGTTCCTGAATTATACAGGTCAATTACGCCAAAACATCTTTCGTCCGTGTTAATTATTGTTGCATCCTGCAGGTCTGCATTATTCACCACCTGTTGCAGCGGTTCCAGTTTTTTCCAAAAGGCGGCGTTAGTAATAGCAATACTATCTGCTGCTTTTACAAATTGAACGGCGGCATATAAATTCCCTGCATCCTGAACAATCGTTCCGGTCTCATAATCCTTTGAAACCACATGATTTTCTACAGGTGCTGTCAAAAATAAATTGCTTCCTGCGCCATTATTTATTTTATTTGAAAACTGGTAAACCTTTTTATTTCCCGCTGCTGCCACATAAGTTTTTCCGAAGAAATCATCCCGGGTGTTTAATAAAAAGCGAAGCTTGATATCACCGGTTATTGAGAAAGCCGGAATTTTCGGATCGCTAGCTGGTGGGTTTAAAAATTTAGTTCGGATAAAGCAAATGAGTGTATCATTAAAAAAGCGGTAATCCATTTTGTAATCCGAAAAAATTGCTTCAGTATATTGATCAGGAATGATGGAAATTGCATCAGAAACGAATTTCTCAGTAGGAGTTTGATATCCGCTGTGTATAAATTTTACGGTAAACAAAGTTGTATATATGGAATCCACCGATTCTATCATGGCTGCTCAATGTTAAAATAGTTGGCTTGAATTTCTTGTATCACTGATCCAGGGGTTTCTGAAACATAATCAATGGTCACCATTCGCATACGATAAACTACAGATGGGAAATATCTGCCTCCCAATACCGACCATATTTCATGTAATTGTTGGAGAGTAAGGCTGTCCATATCCAGTATGAGTTTCTCAATATTTGGATCCAGGCTGGGCGTGTTGGAATGATCAAATGCAAATTTCTTCTGGAACACGCCAATCACATTTTGCAGATCCTGAAGCGAAAGTCCATATCCACCTGTAGGCCTTACGGAAGTAAATAACAAAGTCAGATTTAAATGGATGGCAGGGTTTTTTAAAACGATGCCGCTATCCTTACGGATAAAATTATTTGGGTCGCGGGAAATTCTGTTTTCCTCAATATTGATGAGAGAAATAATCACTTCACCATTTACGCCATTGTTATTTGGATCGTTTACAATTTCAGTGATATTTCCAAGTTCAGCATTAATAGAATTATTTTTTAATTCCTGTCGAATAATATCAATAGCTTGGAAAATCATGACGTTTCTTTATATCGGGGAATAGTTCTTGTTCAAAAACAGGTCAGAACGCCTCTGGTTGCCAGCAGAGTTGTAAAAATCATTAGCTTCATTGTCCTTAATAAGGCAGCTTCATGTTGTAAATTCAAAATTAGTGATCAGCGACTTTTCTTCATTGTATAAAACAGACAATTTTTATCTCCCAACGGTGTCTCGTTGCTGGCTACTATAGCTTCGCTATCGTCAGTCCCATTTTTTACTGACTCTAAACGAACTTTGTCGTTATTTTAAATTCAAAATTAATCTTCACCAACTCGCCATCCTTGTAAAAAACAGACAATTATCTGCGGTATAAAAAATGTTCAAAATCAGTCCTGGAGTAATAATATTGCGTTGGATTGTTTCCGGAGAATTTTTTAAAATCGTGATTAAAATGAGCCTGATCTACATAATTTAATTGATAGGCGAAATCAGTCCATTTAAAGGCGGACAAATTTTCAATCATTTGAAGTGCTTTATTGATCCTGGCAATAGAGATGAAGGTTTTTGGTGAAATGCCTACTCTTTCAAGAAAACAACGGGCGAAGTTCCTTTCACACATATTCACTTGTTCCAACAGGTATTTTAGCCGGATATTTCCGTGATGTTTTTGAATCAGGTTACAGGCATGCTCTACTTGTTTTGCATGACGCAAATTTTCCTGCTTTGTCTTTTGTAATAAGAACCTTTCAGCAATTGCAATTTGCTTTTTTAAGCAGGAAGCTCCTAAAAGTTCCTGAATAAAAGCGTGTCCTTCAATTTCCGCTATTGTTTCAAAAGCCACTACCTGGTTTGTAAAATTATTCATAGGAATTCCGAAGAGCTGATACATCCCCGTCGGCTTAAAATGAATGGCTAATATTTTGATATTTCCGGGATAAGTAACTTTAATAGGACGGGAAAGTTGTCCAATAACGTAACTTTTAGAGATGGGTAAAGAACCATCGAAAGTGCCTGGAACAAAGGCTTGCTTGTTTCCTTTCAAAATAAACCCGACATACTGCCTGTTACTCGGTATAAGATTTTGAGTAATTGTTGTGGTTGAATTTGCCTCGTAGAATATGAATTGTTCTACAAAAGGTTGCAAGGCAGGCATGGGAGTAATTGATGTAAAGGAGGACATGGGGGTAATGTTTAATCCTTAAACAATTTATATTGTACACCGGTATCTTTAGGATCAACAAAAGCCTCACATAATTAGCCAACGAATTCGTTGATTTATTCCTAAGTACCTCTTTTGAAAAGATAGGATAGAGAAGATTTAAAAAGCGCGGAGAATCAAAGGATATATTTGATGATAAACCTGAACACGTGTAGATGTTTTCGAATTGGTTGGCGGGGTGAAACTTGCTCCTGGCTTTAATCGATGTAACGTACCTGTTTCAACAACACAAATATATAAAAGATTTAAAACAAAATCTAACGGGAATTGTCCTTTTTTTAGGTCATCGATTTTCCGAAAAAAGCGGGCAGTAAACGGAGAAATAATGCAAGTTCCTATTGATGTTTTTTCCTTTTTGACAAAGCAGAAAGTTTTCAAATGAGCTGGTAATAAAAATTGGAAGTCACAATTTATGGCTTCCAATTGGACAGATGTATCAGGTAAATTTATTGAAATTCAACACTCGGGTGATAACGTTTTACGCGATGTAAAGTATTAACGTCGGTATGATGCATTTCCATCCCTGATTGTGCTCCAAGCTTAAGGACGATATCAGATGAATGGGTAAAAGTGCCATCTTCATTAAATTTGAAGGTACTTTCAAAGCTTTTAAGCTCTGCACGACCGAGTAAATATTTATTTTGAAGAATACCATAACAAGGATCACCGGGAGATGCTTTGAAATGAATTTCGCGGTCGCTTGCTTTCGCATCCGCTCCGGCCATAATAGCGATTCCGCGTCCAAATACTACCGTCCGGATAACCTGCTGGTTTTCTTTATCCCAAAGAATATATCCTACTTCATCATGAAACGGATCCATCGCTTCTTCTCCATGACGCCATGCCGTCGACTTGTAAGCAACACCTTCCATAGATTGCTTTCCATTTTCCTGTAAGGGAATGGGTTTAAACGATGCTTTTTCAAAGTAAGTGGTTTCGGAAGTTTCGTCTTGTTTGTTGTGGTAAGATAAATCCACGCCGACGTTGCCTTCCCATTCGCCAACGAGGGGAGTGAGCGGCCCTAATTTCTGACCGCCAAATTTTGCATTTTCTGACATGATATATAATTTTTTTGATACTTGAAGGGCTAAGTTACAGATTTTGAGATTAAAAGTTTTCCACTTGTAAAAGCACCGTTGCATACATTTTTGGAATTTGTAGGTGCAATGAAGACTATATTTTTCCTTGATTCTTTCGTAAACGGCCTATTCATCCTCTGCTCTTTACGGAATCGCATCGAATTTATTATGTATCTGCTTCGATGCTTGAATGGAAGGCGTATCGAAGGGGTATGGAAGAAAACGCAAATTACAACAGAGAATTCAGTGCCAGGAAATTCAAACTCCTACTTTTATCAGTTATGGAAGCATATTTTATTTCATTTATATTTATAAAGATAACTAACGAAATTCATCATACAATTGAACTAATGGTAAATTTCTTCTTACCAAATGTCCAGGTACTTTTATTCGGGTCAAGAGCAAGAGGAAAATTTTCTTCGGACAGTGATTATGACCTTTTGATCGTTACTAACGAAACTTTTGCTCCCGTTTAAAAATGAACTGGGAAAGCCAAATCAAAAAAGAAGTGGTAAGGAATAATGTGAATTGAAAGGTAAAAAGATTTTCACTCTTAAACATAAAATTCATAATCGCTAAAACTGAACTCACAATAGCTAAAAAACTGAACAATACCAACAATATAAATAGAACGCATTATATCTATTTTATCTTCTTTTGTAAGAAAGGTGTCCTTGCGATCATTAAATTCAGAACTGACTTTCGATTTTCCAAAATCAACTAATTGTGGGGCTTCATTATCGCCCGGTTTTTGTTTTAATGCATTGTATAATTGCATTTCAAAAATACGCATGGAATAAAGATAAATTAAAGTTTGATTGTAAAAACATTCGAAAACTTTGAAGAATAATTTGATGACAAAATCGCATTTTTTATTGCCGATCTTATTTTTGTGGCCGCCGATTGCTTCATATGCAATGCCCTCCACCCGGCGCATTGCGTTCCCATGCGACGGTAAAACACCACATTTCCGATAGTGCCACTTAAAAATACGTCTGTTACTTTAGCCATGATCTTTTGATTTAGGTGTTTACCGTTTTCTATATACCTGCGGGCTGAACGCCTTATACCTGCGCATGTCCCCATGTAGTACCTGTGCGCTAATTAACGCACGAATGATACACTTTATTGCCCGCAGGTAGGTAGTAGGGAAGCCGGAGGTATATGGAAGGTGGTGTTTAGGTGTTTTAGAAAAAATAATGGAAGGATTGTTCTGTAAATTTTTAGGAGCGGTTTTATACAATCTCTGAAAAATTGTTACTTTTTTAAAATTCCTTTGATAGGTTTAAAGAACCCATTGCATGGGATAGAAAAATGATATTCAGCATTTGTTACTTATGTGTGCTTTTATTTTTGGGGAAATGGTGTTCACATATACCGCTGCGGCGTGGTTCAATATGGGCGAATGTCGAAATGGTTTAAAATGAGGATGAAACAAGAAATTGTATGATTTTGTAATTTTCTCATACAACTTTGGGCGTCAGAATAGTTCGTGTGTTTGTAAAAATGAGGGAATACGCTTTAACGAATAAAGAAATTTTATTACAGCTTGCAAGACTTGAAAGGAAGAGGAAATAACCATGACATTGAAAATATTTTTATGATCTTAAAAGAATTGATTGAGAAGCAGCAAAGACCTTTACCTCCCATAAATAAAATTGGCTTTAAGAAGTACGACTAAAAAAAACCTTCATAAAATAATATTAGAGAACAAGAAATCTCTTTTTTGTTGCTTTACTGTTTCTCATTAAATTTACTAAAACAAATTGCTTATGCCCCATGTTCAAAATATCAATCTTCCCAAAATCATAAAACGGCTGTAATTAATTAAGACCCTGATTTCATTAGAGGAAGAAGATAAATGAATGTTTATTTGAAGAGTGTGGTTCAATACAAAAGTCAATTCTCACAATTATCTAATTAAAGCACAATTGTTAAATGTAATAACCGCCTTACCTTTGATAATAGACAATAATGAAAAATCTTACACGATATCGTTCTTTTGAAGCTTTAAAAACCGGGATCAAATCTCCTGAAACAAACGACGGAATATCTAAAGTTCGACAAGTTGAAATGGAGGAGTTTTTAAAACTTTTACGACGTAAATGGCTTGAAGAAAAAGAATTACAAAAGAAAAATTTGAAAACGTCCAACCAGCATGAATAGTAATTTGGATAAAATCATTATTAGAATCTGTAGTATTTTAAATAAACATAGTGTTCAATATCTTATCGTTGGAGGCAGCGCAGTTGCTTTGCATGGGTATTTTAGAGATTCAATTAATCAGGCAGGCCTTACAACTGACAAGCCAGATTTAGACTGTTGGTATAATCCCACCTACGACAATTATTTTCGGCTGCTAATTGCTTATGCCCGATGTTCAAAATATCAACCTTTCCAAAATTATAAAACGGCTGGAATTAATAAAGAGCTTGATTTCATTAGAGGAAGAAGATGAAATTGATGCGAATAAAATGAAATAAAAGGTATTTTTGTATTCATCCTATAAAAAAATGGCATTCTATTTCAAATTTCTTCCGAAAAGTGTTCTTGCAAAAAAGATTAAAAAAGGAGAATTTCCTTTTTCCCAATATTTGTTCTGGGATACTCCTGTTGAAAAAATCGATCTGATAAAGCATAAAAATTATATTATAGAAAGGGTTTTAAGCCGTGGATTATTGAAGGATTTTTATTTTCTGTTACAACTGTATACCAATGACGAAATAGCTATGGCGGTAAAAAATAGCCGGGTGCTGGATAAAAAAACTATAAATTTTTGTAGCCACTATTTTGGAATCCCTTTAAATGAACTGCATGCTTCATCTTTCTACAATTGATACAGCAACCTGGTTGCTGTTGAAGGAAATTTTTGCGGTAGAAATAATAAAGGAAAATTTCGCGTTAGCCGGTGGCACTTCGCTTGCTTTGCAAATAGGACATCGTAAATCCATTGACCTCGATTTATTCTGCACACAACAATTTGATGTGAAAGAGCTGGAAATTATTTTAGCAAGCGATCCTAATTTTTCTTTTGACTATATTGGCAACAATAGCCGGATGCTTTTTGGCAATATCAATCATATAAAGTGCGATTTTGTACACGAGCCGGCAAAACTCTTAGAGCCATTTCACGTGATGGAAGGAATCAGTTTGTTCAGCGTGAAGGACATAGCTGCAATGAAATTGCATACGATCTGTGGGAGAGGCAAGAAGAAAGATTTTTTCGATGTATATGCGTTGTTACAACAATATAGTCCGAAAGAATTGATCGAATGGTTCACCGAAAAATATGATGATAAGCAACTGTTCTTTTTATGGCGAAGCATTTTATATTTTGAAGATGCTGAAAACGATCCTGACATTGAAGGTCTTCCACCATTTAGTAAAAGTTGGAAAGAAATAAAGAAATTTATTACAGAAAGTTTTTCATAAGTTTGAATTGCCTTCTTATTTCTCATTACACTATAATAACAATTTGCTTATCCCTGATGTTCAAAATATCAATCTTTCCAAAATCATCAAACGATTGGAATTAATAAAGAGCCTGATTTCATTGGAGGAAGAAGATGAAATTGATGGGCATGTTTTTAAATTAAAGCAGCTTGGAATTACGCTGGAGTTAGAAACAATTATTCTTTCTTTAAAAGAAAAATCTTACAGCAAAGCGGCAATTGCTATTGAGGAATTTATAAATCAGCATAACAATCTTTCCATTTTTATTGATCCGGAAATTGATGGATTAAAATTAGAAGCAAAATCCTTAGAAGCTAAACTGAATAAGCTTTCTGATGAAAAAGCAGATTTGGAAAAATTAATTCATGAATTTGGAGTAAGGCATAACAAGGAACTGGGAGAATTGATTTTAAAGATTTTAAAATATAGAAAAAATAAAGCGAAAGGAACAACAGAAGAAAAAGAAGCAGAAGAAGATTATAAAAATTACAGCCAGGAATTTGAAGTAAGCAAAAATGAAAAAGTTGCAGAACTAACAGAAGAAGAACTTATTGAAATAAAGAAGAAATACCGGAAAGCAAGTAAACTGTGCCACCCGGATGTAGTGAGTGAAAATCAGAAAGAGTTGGCTGATAAATTTTTTACAGAATTGAATAAAGCTTATGAGCAAAACGATCTAAAAAAAGTTTCTGAGATTTTAGAGAACCTTAAAAAAGGAGACTTCTTTGTTAGCAAATCGGATACAATTTCTGAAAAGCAATTGATGAAGGCTGAAATTGAAAAATTAAAAATCAGAATCAGTGAATTACAGCAGCAAGTGGAATTGATTAAAGAAAGTGATGCTTTTAAAACAATTAGCAGCATAAAAGATTGGGATGTTTATTTTAAAGAAACAAAAGAAAAATTAGAAAACCAGGCTAAAGAATTGGAAAATGGAGGAGAATAGTATTGTAAAATATGAAGGTGGAATAATTAAAAGAATTAGTAACCAAATCGGTGTTACCAATAAATTATTGGCTTTATCAGAACCTGAATTAATTCCTTATCGGAAAGGAGAGAAGTGGGGGTTTTGTGATAAAAATAAAAAGATTATAATCGATTGTATTTATAAACGTACGTTCGATTTCGTTGAAGATTTGGCAATTGTAGAAACTTTTGAAGATTCGGGATACGGTTTTATTAATAAAGATGGAGATATTGTGATTCCATGCAAATATTTTGGAGATTTGGGAATTGGGATTGGAATGGACGATTTTAGCGATCTAAGTTTTTCAAAGGGATTGGCTAAAGCTAGGTTAAGCATGAATGAAACTGGATTTATTGATAAGAAAGGGAATATTGTTATTCCATGT
>JAICYZ010000072.1 GCA_025933935.1 Chitinophagaceae bacterium | reverse complement strand
AATTTCTTTATCGCTTATTGGGTTTATCGGCCCTTCTTCCCGCAACACATTCTCGTCTTCAAAACAACGAATCACATGTATCACCGCATCCACTTCACGAATGTTTGCCAAAAATTTATTTCCCAAACCTTCACCCTTGCTCGCGCCTTTTACGAGACCGGCGATATCGACAATTTCTATCTGCGTTGGAACGATCCGGTCTGGCTTTACCAAATCAGCAAGCACATCCAGTCTTTTGTCGGGAACATTCACCAGTCCTACATTTGGCTCGATCGTACAAAAACGATAATTGCTTGCCTGCGCCTTCGCGCTGTTGCTGACAGCATTAAATAAAGTTGATTTTCCCACATTTGGTAGTCCTACAATTCCTGCACGTAATGCCATAATTAATTTTAATTTTTTATCTGTTTTTGCCCTTGTTTTAAGGCGCGCAAAGATACACGAAAACTGCAGAGATACGCCTCCAAAGCAACGTGCCTGAGCCGTTTTTCACTTTCTTTTCAGTTTCCGTTTTTTTAGGGAAATGATGATTTTTAGATTGAAACGTACTTTTTTAAATGGATTATATTTAAAAGATCAACAGCAGAACAGATAAGTCGACTTTCAAAATAAAAAAAGCAAAGTGCTGATGTCAGCAGAAAAAAGGAATGTGCAGTATTTGTTTGTTTCCTGCATTTATTGGTATAACAAAAGTCATACTTTATTGCAAAAAAAAATGGCGGGAAGTACCGCCATTTTTAATTGAAATGGTTTTCCATAATTATTCTTTAATCTTTTCTTCTTTCGTAACTACTACACTGCTGTCTTTAGAACCGCCGCGAGCAAGGGCAATAATAATAATTAAAACGATAATAGCGCCTACAATCCACATCCATGGTTGAATGGTTGTAGTAGAAGAGCTGGTAGTAGTCGTTGTAGAGCTTGAAGAAGTACCACCTGAATCCTGTGCGAATGCTATTGCCTGCATTAAAACCAAAGTGATTATGGTAATAATGCTCCGGTAATGTTTTTTAATTGTTTCCATGTGAATTGTTTTTAGATAAAAAAAATAGATAATCAATTAACATGCCATTACGGAACGGAAATAACACAAGGAGTGTCTTTACATTATATATTGCAGCAAAAGAACAAATAAAGAAGAATTTGTTTTTACCTTTTCTGCACTCTCGTCGGTGTATCTTTTCCACTCACTATTGTTTGACTGCTGATCGCAATTGCTTTGATAATTTCAGCCATATTGTTCATGTCAAGGGTGGAAATTTCATCGCTTTGTTTATGATAATTGGGTTCATCATCCATTTTGGAAGTACTTATCGTATGTGCCGGAACCCCGAGGGCAGCAAGGGTTGCATTGTCTGACCGGTAAAATAAATTTTGCTTCGGATAAGGATCTGGTTCAAAGTGAAACTTACTTCCTTCAAGGTTGGATTGTAATATTTTTCCGAAATCAGATTTTTCATACCCTGTGATATAAGCGCTGTTATTTCCCCATTTACTGTCCGTGCCAATCATTTCAATATTGAACATCGCAACCGCTTTTTCCGGATGAATTTGTTTAGAAAAATATTGAGAACCAAAACCACCAATTTCTTCTGCAGTAAAAGTGACAAAGATCAAAGTACGTTCATTGTTTTTCAGTTTACTAAAATAATCAGCCAGCATGATCACGGCTGTAGTTCCGGCTGCATCATCGTTTGCTCCATTATAAATGGAATCACCTTTAGCATCCGGCTTGCCAATTCCCAAATGATCATAATGCGCAGAAAAAATTACATACTCGTCTTTTCTGCTTTTGCCGGGCAACACTCCTACGACATTTGCAAGAGACGAAGAACTGATGTTACTTTTGATTTCGAAATGGTAATTCGTTGGATTTTCTGTTGTCAAAACAAAAACCACAGGCGCTTTATCTTCAAAACTTTCACGGCCAGCATTTTTCAAACGTTGAAAGATTTTTTCGTGAACAGGATTAACAAGCACCAAATATTTTTGATTGCTTTTTATTAAAGCAAATGCCTTGAAAAAATTGGAAGTGTCTGTAATGACGACTTTTGTAAAACCTGAATTTTGGTCGATATTCAAAACACTATCTGTTGTTAATGCAAATATCTTGTCAGTATCAACCGGGTTTCCATCGACGCTTCCCGACGCTGAGATAATTGTGGCTTTTTTCATCGAAAAAGTCTGTTTGTAGCTGTTTAATGCATCAAAATACTGCAATCCTGATTTTTTAAATTCTGAAGCAATAAAATCTGCCGCCCGGTTAATAGAAGGCGTAAAAGTTTTCCGTCCTTCCATTTTATCAGAAGCAAGAACCGACTCGATTCGCGCAACTTCTTTTGGATTGATGATTTGGTCAATACTTTGTGAAAAAGAAATGCCGACAGAAAAGCAGGTTAGCAAAAGGCTGATAACAATCTTCATTTTTTATTTTTTTGTGGTTCGGTTTTATAATTATTGCGGTTTAAAAACCTGGTTGGTAACTGGCGGAACGTCCGGTATTTTAATCAAATTAAAGCCGTGATTGGTTTCTTTATGGCAATCATTGCAGGTAGCGGTTAATACAGTAAAATCGTTTACAAATTTCTTTTCGTCTTTTTCTTTAATCGCATTGGTAATATTGTAAATGGGGGCGGAAATCATACCAATAGATTTTACTTCAGGCCTGTCGCTACAATACTTTGGAATATCATTTAAGGCTTCCTGTATTTCTCCAATTTCAAAATTTGCCAGATCCCAGTTTTCCTCTTTGCCGGCAAACCAAAGTTTCGCATGATGAACCTGGATTTCGGACATAAATTCTCCAAGTCCGGGCTTATATGCATTGTTAACTGCAATTTGTAAACTGTCTACTTGTTTTTGTAAAACTGTGTTAGATGAAGAAGGTTGCTTGCATCCAAAAAAAGAAAGAACGATTATGAAAATGATTGAATTTTTCATGAGATAACTATTTATAGCTGATGAATGAGTATTTCAAAAGTTTTATCAAATATCAGCAAGATTTTAGTACGCTCAATAGTTTAATAATAGAATAATTTAATCATTCAATAAATAATCTCATAAACTCATCATTTCTTTAAACTTCACTGCCTGCCTTCGGCTCACTTCAATTTTTTCGCCGCCAATCAGGTCTAATAAAAGTCCGCCGTTAAAATAAGGTTCGATTTTTTCTATCATTCTCAGGTTAATAATATGTTTTCTGTTTGCCCTGAAAAAAACTTTTTCATCCAGTCTTTCTTCAAGGGCATTCAGTGATTTTAAAATCAGTGGCTTATTTGTGCCAAAGAAAACTTTTGCATAATTGCCCACACTTTCAAAAAGCCGCACATCTGATAGTTTCACAAACCAGCACCGCTCGCCATCTTTTACAAAAACCTGGTCATGCTCATTAAGAATGCCGCGATTATTGTATGAAAGCATTTCTTCCTCATCTTTTTGTCTCACTTTTAAAAGCGCGTCTGCAAGGCGTTTCGGTTCCACAGGTTTCATCAAATAATCCAAGGCATTTACGTCAAATGCTTTCAATGCATACTCGTCATAAGCGGTTACAAAAATTACATGAGGTGCTTTCTCTAATTGGGTAAGCAAATCAAAACCGGTTTTCCCTGGCATTTGTATATCGAGGAAAATAAGATCCGGATTTAAAGCTTCGATTTTCTCAATAGCTTCTTCGGCATTGGCAGCTTCTCCAATCACTTCTACATCCGGAAATTCCTGCAATAATCTCTTAAGCTCGCTCCTGGCAAGACGTTCATCATCAATTAAAATTACTTTTAGCATACAGTAGTTGTTTTTTAGATCAGGCTTCAAAGTTGAAAGCTAAATATTCAGAGTTCAAAATTGAAACTTTACGAGGAATGATAATAATTCAATAATTTAATAATTAATATTCAACCGGCATCACTATTCTTGACTGCACATTGTTTCCGGCGATCTCTTCTACTTTAAAATAAGCATTTCCATTACATAAAAATTTTAACCGGTCGCGTGTACTTTTAAAACCAAAACCTTCGCCTGGCTTCTTTTCAAGATTTCCTGAATTCTGAACAATCAATTCAAAATCCTTATCAGTGAATCTTGAAATTATTATAATAGTTCCACCATTAATTCTTTTGCTGATGCCATGTTTGATCGCGTTTTCAACAAGAGTTTGCAGCATCATCGGCGGCACAGCTTGCCCAAGTGTATCTTCATCAATATCAAACTGCACTTTCAATCTTTCTTCAAAACGCATTTGCTCCAAAGCCAAATAATCTTTTACGATATCCAGTTCTTTTTGTAACGGAACTGTTTCCATTTTTTCTACCTGCAGGCTACTTCGCAAAATATTGGAAAGCTCTGTGATGGCGGTTCTGGCTCTTTTCGGATTCTCATCAACCAATGCGCGGATGCTGTTTAATGAATTAAAAATAAAATGAGGATTAATATGTGATTTGATCGTTTTTAATTCCAAATCTTTCACTGTTTTTTCGAGATTCAATCTATCCACTTCATCCTTCCTGTTTCTTTCAAGATAATGCCAAATCATATAAAGCAAAAGCCAAAGAGCTATGAGGATAAAAGTGAAGATGATATCCCACCAAAAACGGCCTTTGTGCTGCTCTTCAAATTTCCAAACGCCGGAAGTGTTTCGATACCAGCCGGTATTCTTTTTGATATTCTGAGCCGCTGCATAATTTAATGAATCTTTGGGATTATTTTCGGTGGCGAGATAATAAGAAGTACCAGTAAGGCCAAGAGCTTTTTCCTTTGAAATGGCTTGTTTGAGGTTTTCATTTTTTTCATACTCTACCAGTGATGTTCCGGTAGTGAGCGCGGTTGCCTTAGAACCATAATAAGCAAGCAACCCGGTAAGCATGACACTAACAATAAATAAACCAATTACTTTTTCGGTGGAAAACCGCATCCAACCGGTTTTTTTTAAGACAAACCTTAGCAGGTGAGTAGATAAAATATACCAAAAAAACTGGATAAAAAGAATGCTGAGAAGAAGGTTTTCCCTTTCGCCGGATTTCCAGTAAACATCTTCCAGGAAGAAATAGAAGAAGGAAAGATTCAGTAACGTCCAGCCACCCCAGCCCAAAATCTGGCAGATCCAATATCGAACGGTTGTTTTATGCATCATACAAATTTAAACGGTAAGAGCAGTATTTTTTACCACGAATTGATTAATGGTGAAAAGCATTGTTTGAAAGGCATAAAGCCATTTTTAGCAGCAGCTTTAAACATTTTTAACTTTAAAAACTTTAGTTTTACAAGATAGAAAAAATTGCGAATGCAAAACCAAAATTTGAATAAAGAAAAAGAAATTTTGACTCCTGCGGAAAAAGAATTTGAAAATAATATCCGTCCTGCTGTCATTGATGAATTTAGCGGACAGGCTCAAACCATAGAAAATTTACGGATTTTTATAAAAGCTGCGCGCCAGCGAAAAGAAGCTCTGGATCATATTTTATTTCATGGCCCTCCGGGACTTGGGAAAACCACCTTAAGCAGAATTGTCGCGAATGAACTTGGCGTAAACATTAAAGAAACCAGCGGCCCGGTGATTGAGAAGCCTGGCGATCTTGCAGGTTTGCTCACCAATCTTGAAGCAAATGATGTTTTATTTATTGATGAAATTCACCGGTTGAGCAACGTCGTGGAGGAATATTTATACGCTGCGATGGAAGATTATCGCATTGATATTATGATAGATACCGGCCCGAATGCCAGAAGTGTACAAATAAATCTCAATCCTTTTACGTTGATTGGCGCCACCACGAGAAGCGGCTTGCTTACGGCTCCGCTGCTTTCGCGGTTCGGAATAAAATCAAGACTGGAATATTATGACACAGCTACTTTGCAGAAAATTATTTTGCGTTCCTGCTCCATTTTGAACACGAAAATCACCTCAGATGCGGCAACAGAAATCGCCGGAAGAAGCAGGGGAACTCCACGAATAGCGAATGGTTTATTAAGACGGGTCCGCGATTTTGCCCAGGTACTGTCTAACGGAGTGATAGATCTAAAAATCACCCAACACGCACTCAAAGCGCTGAATGTGGATGAATATGGTTTGGATGATATGGATAATCGCATTTTAACAACGATCATTGACAAATTTAAAGGCGGTCCGGTCGGAATCACAACGATTGCTACGGCAGTTGGCGAAGAAGCAGGAACTCTTGAAGAAGTATATGAGCCATTTTTAATCCAGGAAGGATTTATCATGCGCACTTCGCGCGGAAGGGAAGTGACTGCAAAGGCCTACAGCCATTTGGGAAAAGTTCCATATAGAAGTGCAAAAGGGCCCGAATTGTTTTGAATCATCCGGTGATATTATTTCTTTATATTCTCGATTTTTAAGTGGAAAAAATGGTGAGGAATTAGAGGAAAGTTTTCCGGTAGTCGACTCGCCTTCTTTCTAATATTAAAAGAAACACCTTACAGCAGTTTTCAGCAAAGCAACAAATATTTGCAATTCTTTATTTATGCGTTTTGCATTAAGGATCAAAAAGGGTGAATTGTTAAAGCACCTTTATTCCTGCCGATACGTACGGCTGCAACAATGGATGATTTGGTTCTAATTCGGTAATTAACGTATCAATCCTTTTACTTTCGCAAACCTGCAGTGGCTGCTGTGAATTCAGTTTTTCTGAAATAGTAAGGCAAACAAGCTTTTTGGAAGATTCGATCATTGCTTTTTTTACGTGCACTACTTCCCAATCATTATCAGAAATACCGTTTTCGGGGTTAATAGCAGAAATGCCAAGAATACACATGTCGACTTTTAAGTCCTTCAATCTCATGATTGCTTCAGTTCCTACAGTAATTTTCGAATGTTTCGATACTTTATCACCAATAGCAATGACTTCGATATTTGGATGAAGCATATATTCTGCAAGAGCCGGGATGCTTCCGGAAATAAATGTAGCGTGCAATTCCAGTGGCAATGCCTTTGCCATTTCAATAATTGTTGTTCCACCGGTTGTTAATACAAACATGCCGTCTTTGATCAGTGAAATTGCTTTTTGAGCAATAACCCTTTTTTGATTATAGGCGTAGGCGAATTTAGAAGGATCATCACCATGATGAAAGGAAGGGGATAAGGCGCCGCCATGAAATTTTATCAGACGGCCTTCATCAGCAAGTTGTTGGATATCCCGCCGGATCGTATCATCTGATACATTAATTTGTTTACACAAGTCAGTACAGAGTATTTTATTGTGCAGATTTACCTGGTGCAGAATAAAAGCGTGCCTTTCAGATTTAACCATAAAGAATCCACGATTATGACTGTAAAATAAATAAGAAAATGCGGAGTATGTTGCATATGCTTAGTGAATTGTGCGGTTTTTTACTAAAAAACTACACTTCTATGATAATGAATCTCATTACACGTATTAAACAACCGTTCGACAAAAAAATTAAGAAGTTGCGTTTATTGATTTGTTGCGTTTAAAGTCGTAAAATATGCACTTAATTTACGCTTTAAACAGTTAATAAAATATTTTGTTGCGGAATTTGCGTATTCTAATTTTTTCCAGAAATCACTTGATGTTGTCCGTTTAGCATTGATTTTATTCAAAGATGTAAAATGTTTTATTTTGTCAAATTGCGTTTTCATCAGCTCCAATTATTTAATGTAATACAGTTAGACAGTACGTTTCATTGATTTTAGATTCGTTGTTGGAAAGTCAAGAAAATGAAAATTTCAAACATCTTTTCGTGCCTCATTCCAGCGCCTTTACAAATTTTAGTTGGTAATTCCAGTTAAATAACTAAAAATGAAAACCGAAAAAAATGCAAATTTTTTTTGGCTGTTTGAATTTATTGGGTATTTTGCGATCCTGTTTATATAATAGCGATTAAAATTTTACAATAAAACAATCACTTTAGAACCGGATTAACTGTACGGAAACTTATTGAGAAAGATGGTAACCAAAAACATATCGGCTGCATAAATTTTTACATTTTGAACAGCAATTGGTTAAAAGAGTGGGAAGGAAAGTACAGCAATGAAATAGAATATCAGAAGTATATGAAAGGGACTGGGTTCCTTTTAAAAATAAAATGTAAAACCTGTAATAACCATTAATATTTTCCTTTGTATGAAAAGAAAAAAGCTCTTTTTATTATTCCTGTTTTGTATGAGCATTGGAATAACTTATAGCCAGACCCGGGTAACCGGCAAAGTGTCTAATGCCAATGGCGAGCCGGTAGTTGGTGCTACCGTTGCCGTGAAAAATCACACAATAACGAGTACCATGACTGACAGTAAGGGTAATTTTACCCTCGCTGTACCAAACGCCTCTAAATTTCTCACCATTTCGTTTGTAGGCATGAAAACACGGGAAGTGCCTGTGAAGGCGAACATGCAGGTGGTAATGGAAGAAGATGCAGCTACATTAGGAGAAGTAGCGATTACAGCTGAATTTGGTATGAAACGTATTTCGCGTACCATGGGGTCGTCTGCCCAAAACGTGACAGGTTCTGATATCTCGGAATCAGGACGGGAAAGTTTTATTACTGCACTTCAGGGCCGGGTTTCGGGCATGGATGTTACGACAACTACCGGTACACCTGGTGCCTCTACTACCGTTGTACTAAGGAGTCTGACATCAATATCCGGAAATAACTCGCCACTATATGTGGTTGACGGTGTTCCGATGAATAATTCTTCTTATGATCCTTTAGATATGGTAACCAATGCTTCTAATGAAGTGTATTCTGTACGGAATATGGACTATTCTTCGAGGGGAAACGATATCAATCCACAGGACATTGAATCAGTAACTGTTCTGAAAGGCGCTGCTGCTGCTGCCCTTTATGGATCAGATGCATCAAACGGTGCCATTATTATTACAACCAAAAAGGGACGTGCAGGAAAAGGAAGAATAACTTACAGCAATAACTTAGCCTGGTCAAAATCTTACGGTTATCCGGAGATGCAAAGGAAGTATGCAAACGGAGCATACGGCACCACCAATTATTATTATACTGCGCGATACGGTGGTTTATATCCTGATGGCGTAAAACTGTACGACAATATATCGCAAATATTGCAAACTGGTTTTTCCGGTACTCATAACCTGTCAGTGGAAGGCGGTTCTGATAAAGCAACTATCAGGGCAAGTTTTTCACAATTAGATCAAACAGGTGTAATAAAAACATCGGGATATGACAGAACCAACTTCACGTTGTCAGGTAAAGCGAAAGTTGGCAACTGGCTGAACCTTGAGAGCTCAATGCAATATACTCATTCAAAAAATGACAAAGTGCTACGTGGAACAGATGGCCCGTTATATCGTGCAATGATTTGGCCAATTGTGGATGATATGTCAAAATATCTAACGGATGATGGAATTTATATGAAATACCCTGATTATTATATTGATCACGACCTGCTCAACCCGTTGTTTGCACTAAATAAAAACAAATACCAGGACAAATCGGACCGGTTTCTGTCCAATGTAGCGGCGACCATTACTCCTGTTCGCAATACTTTTCTTCGTGCACAGGTAGGATGGGATGTGGGAATGCAGACATTTGTCTCTTCATTGCATCCATATTACGCGGCTAATAACGCCGGCATTGGACAATACTTCCTTACCGATGAAAATTTCTCTGATCCAACTATTAACATCATATCAGGGTATAATAATAAGTTCTTTAACAAGAAGCTTACCTTCTCTGCACAGGTTGGTTATCATCAGTTAGAGAATGGTATTAGGAGACTAACAACAAACGGACAAAAATTTATCATTCCTGATTTTCAATCTATTAATAATGTGGATGTGGCTACAATGGTTTCATCTCAGCGGAATACAAAAAGAAGAATTCAGGCAATTTCCGGCCAGTTTGAATTCGGATGGAATAATCTGGCATTTATAACGCTTCGTGGACGTAACGACTGGTCTTCTACATTACCACCTGAAAACAACGCCTATTTCTATCCGGCCGTGGAAGGATCATTTATTGTAAGTGATCTTAAAGCTTTTAAAACTTTAAGATTTATTGATTATTTGAAATTAAGAGGAGCTCTTGCCCAGGTAGGTAAAGATGCGGGCCCGCTTGAAATTGACCCACAATTAATTCCAACCGGCTTGACAGGTGGTGGTTTTAAGTATGATTATACAGGACCTAATAAGAACCTGAAGCCGGAAATGAATACATCAAGGGAAGTTGGGTTTGAGGGAAAATTTGCGAATAACCGGATTAATGCAGACTTTACTTACTTCTATACACATTGCGCTGACCAGATCGTAAAAAACTTCAGATTGAGCTATGCGACCGGTTTTGTCCTTAATACCATGAATGTCGGTGCGTTCAATACCTGGGGCTGGGAAGGGCATATCGACGGAGATATTATAAAGAATCCGCGTGGATTAACATGGAATGTTGGATTGAATCTTTCACAGACTAAATCGAAGGTTGTAGAACTTCCAAAAAATGTTTCTGAATATTACAATCCATATACCTGGAACTCCGGTAACATCCGTAACGGAATTTCACAAGGCAATCCTATTACAACGGTTACAGGACTTGCTTATCAGCGTAATGATGCGGGAGATATTTTGATCAGTCCGACAACCGGCCTTCCTTTGGTTAATTCTACCTGGAGTGTCATTGGCGACCTGCAGCCAAAGTTGAAATATGGCATTGTTTCCAGCCTTGACTATCGTGGACTCAGATTGTCTGCCTTGTTTTCCGGACGTATGGGTGCAACGGTCGTAAATGGAACCAAAAGGCTGATGATGAGCCAGGGCTTAAGCCAGGAATCTGTGGATTTGCGCGAAGGACCTCCTGTTGTTTTTAATGGTGTCCTTAAAGATGGCAATGAGAACTCAAAGACTCCTACAAAGAATAAAATAGAAGTTAACTATTCGCTCACCCCTTATAGCGGAGGAGATGAAGACTGGTTAGAAAAGAATGTAAATTATTTAAGATTACAGGAGTTAAGAGTTGCGTACAGGCTCCCTTCGAGATTATTAAGCAAAACAAAACTGATTTCCAATGTGGACGTGTTTGTTGTGGGTAATGATCTCGTTACCTGGACTAACTACTCAGGAATTGATGCTGTCGGAAATACCGTTTCCGCCGCAGCGGGCGGTACCGGCGGTGTAGGATATGATGTATGGTCATTGCCAATGCCACGCTCGATGTCAGTCGGATTTAGCATAACATTTAATTAATCAGATCAAGCTATAAAAAACTAATATGAAAAAAAGATTGATATTTTTATTACCGGTAATCGTGTTTTCCGTACTGGGATGTAAAAAATACCTGGATGTGAACAAAAACGTTGATGCCCCCGATCATGTGGAAGCCTATTTATACCTGGCGGGCATTGAACAACAATATGAAGGCATATACTGGGATATCAGAGCCATCGGCCCTCTTACTCAAATGATGGGAACAAGTTCAGGTACGTATTCTGCATATGCCAGTAACTATTTTGTGCCGGGAAGTGATGCAGCCGGAGAAACCTGGAGGATCGTATATTGGAACCAGGGTATGAACCTTGAAAACCTGATAAACCAGTCAGAAACTGCTGGTAATTGGACATTAGCTGGTATTGGCTATGCCATCAAGGCGTTCTCGTGGGATATGATGACAAAGATGAATGGGGAAGCGCCAATGAAACAGGCGTTTGAACCCGGACGTTTATCTCATGATTATGATTACCAGGATTCTATTTATGCACAGGTAAGAAGATGGGCGTATAAATCAATCGAATTATTGAAAAAGGATGATCCTACTCAATACGGCACAAAGATCAGTGCAAACGATTATATATATAAAGGAGATAAGGACAAATGGATAAAATTTGCTTATGCAGTGATCGTGCGCAATCTTTCTTCCTTATCAAATAAGAAGGATTTTACTTCAAAATACGCGCAGGAACTTGTTGATTGCGCACAAAAATCATTTCAGACTTCTGATGATGATGCAACATTGAGCATTGCCGGCGGCTCCTCAAGCGCTCCTTATTCAGATTATAATAATTTCTGGGGAACAAACAGGGCCAACCTCTCGTGGACTTATTGGCAACACGAATTTGCAGTGCAAATGTTTACCGGTACTGTTCCAAAATATAATGAAGCTACCGGCGAAAAGATGCACACCGGTACCAATCCGTATTATCCGTTCGAGTTGGAAGACAAACAAATTATTACCGATACTTTGCATGATCTTCCCGGACATTATGATCCGCGCGTGGCTGTAAAACTTGGAACATCTTCTTTTCCTAAGTATGATTATATTGATAATGCAGACAGCGTAAAGTCTTACAAATATTATGGTGGTTCCTTTACCGGAACCGTAGGTCCTGTAGGAACTGCGTCTTCTTTCTATGGAAGGAATGCCTCGTCCATTATTGGAGGTACAGGCACTGTAGATGACGGTATTGGAAAATGGATATACCGCGATAATGCTCCATACATTTTAACCACATGTGCAGAAATTAAATTTTGTTTAGCAGAAGCGTTTTGGAAAATGAATAAAAAGAGTGAAGCTTTTGAGGCATTTAAAGATGGTGTGAGAGCAGACATGGATTTCACTCAGAAGTACATATATCCGGGTGTAAAAGGACAATCAAAAGGCGGCGATAAAATTACCAAGGGATTGTTTACTTCATTAGCCTCAGAATATGTTAGTGGCCCTTATGTTGACCAATTGCCTCTTTCAGATTTTACATTATCTCATATTATGATGCAAAAATGGGTTGCTTTGTATCCATGGGGCGCTCCGGAAGCATGGGTAGACATGAGAAAATATCATTACGACATTAAATACTCAGGAGAATATCCGAAAGATGAAAATGGTTGGACAAAAGTAAGGATTGATCAAAAGTGGGAATCTGATCCAACAAAGGTGTACCAGGGCCTCTATTTGGCTCCCGCACAGGTAGAAGGCAGAAAAGGCACCTATAATGAGAATAATAACGGATCGCCGGTTTATCGCCTGCGTCCAAGATATAACTCAGAATATATGTGGAACCAGGATGCGCTTTCAACATTGAAACCTATTTCTGGTACGGCGCCGAATTATCAATGTTCAATTCCATGGTTTGCCTATCCGTCAGATATGCCCAAATAATCAATTTTATAAAAAGATCAATAATCATTTAATATGAAAAAATATAGAAAGTTATTAATACTGTTTCTCCTGTCAGGACTGCTGTTTTCCTGCAAGAAACACGTCGTAGAGTATAAGGCGTCCATTGTTTCTTCAGATGACGCCGAATTTCAATTACATTATTTTGTGCCTTTAACTGCATCTACCGCTAATAATATATATAAGGTAGAAGTGAATGGACAAACAATCGCTAACAATTCCAGCCCATTGACAACTTATAATGCTATTCCCAGTGGCGGAGTGGGAAGGTTTTATACAGTAAAGAAAGGTCAAACAAATATTAAACTGTACAAAGGGGAGGATTTGCAACCTGTTTATGATCAGAACGTTGATCTGAAAGTCGGTAAACAGAATATTTTTGTGTACGATTTTACCAAACCGCCAATCGTTTTTGATAATGGTTATCCATATACGCCGGTCGTGACTGAGAAAACCGGAAGTATTGCCTGGGTAAAGTTTTACAATTTTCTATATGAGAAGGAAGGAGTACCAACTGATTTGAAATTGCAATATCAGTGTCAATATGTAATAAATGATACCACAAAAGAAAAGAGCGATTGGGTAAATGTAGGAAAGCCTTTGGCCTTTGGAGAAGCAACCGGTTGGGAACCTGTTCATGTGAATGTGAGCACTACTACTATTACTTCAGGCAGTGACCGGGTCGATTACCGCATCAAAGTCATCGACCAGGATGGGAATGACCAGGGTGATTTACAAGTTTTGAATGCCAGTAGTAAGTTTGTAAATTACTCTGATTGGTGGACTGCCGCTGTCGGAAGACGCTATCATCATGTTATTTCAGGGATGAGAGCGGATAAACCAAACTGTGCCGTTCGTCAATTTACTGCACTATAAAAATATTATTTCACTTTAAAAAAGGTAGTTACCAAATGGTATCTACCTTTTTTTTATACTTCATGCTTCTTTTACTGACGGGAAAAAATATAAATAAGAAATGGCATTCTTTCTTTCCTTGCTGCAAATTAAATTCGACTTTATTTAAAAGGAACTTCCTTTTGAGTTGTAACATTTTTGCGAGCCAAATTTTTACAATAAAAGGCAAATAGTAAAATGTTATATCAATTTTGGGGAAAATAAACTACATCAGATTTTAAAAATCATCCTGTGGTGGATCTTCAGTGCCGGCGATGCTGTATTCATTATTTTCCTCGTCTTCTTCACCAATTTTTTCGTTGGCGTCATCCTGTTGAGCACCTGGCACATCGAGGTCAGTACCGGTTACGTTCTTTTTAAAACTTTCTTCGTTCAGTGGCGTTCCGTCGTCGTCAGTACTATCAAGGGCCGCCTTTCTGAGGTTTTGATCGTCGCCAGGCATATCGTTCGCTGATTTTCTCAGGTCATCTTTTTCAGTTTGAGAAACATTCGAATCCTCATTCTCCATAATTTCCTGATCAATATTTTCTTCATAAATGTCATCTCCTTCTTCATCGGCTGAAGAAATGGTGGTATCGGCCAGTTCGCCAAGTGGTGCTGGCACAAAATCTTCCTGACCCGGAATCTCATTTACGTTCGGAATGGTAACTTCCACTGTTTCTTTTTCCAGTTCTTTGAGATCATGTGGAGAATCGATCTCATCAGATAATTCGTCTTTTTTAGGATTTATCGGGTTTTGTGCCATAACATCTTTTATTTTATGCCTGTTTTATTTTAAGCCTGAAAATATAATGCCAGTAATTGAAAAGTTATTTATGATCAATGGGTACTTATCGGTTGATGAAAATATAAATCACCGGTATTTCTTTATTTGCTGTTGTCTTATTTTTTTTTCTTGTATGAAAGAAATGGCTGTTTTTTCAAATAGCCATTGTTCATAAACCTAACCGTTTTATTATTGATCTGATACTAAGATTTGTAAAGAAAAAAATATTATTGTAAAATATTTGTTGTAAAAATAACCTAGCTGTATCAACAGGTAATTAAGGTTTTTATCAATAGTTAATTTAAAAAAAACAAAAAATATCCTGGCTTCTTATTGTTTTATATTGATAATCGGTTGAATATCCGTTTGCGGAATTCAACAAATTTAATAATCAGATTTCAAAAGAGTTTTGAAGAAAGTGGTTAAGTTGTAAAGATTAC
Organism: Chitinophagaceae bacterium; assembly: GCA_025933935.1. Taxonomy (GTDB): domain Bacteria; phylum Bacteroidota; class Bacteroidia; order Chitinophagales; family Chitinophagaceae; genus Ginsengibacter. The sequence continues at coordinate 40 of JAICYZ010000072.1, read as the reverse complement.
ATTTCAAATGTTCCGGTCTGAAGGTGAATTTTAAAGATTT
>JAICYZ010000056.1 GCA_025933935.1 Chitinophagaceae bacterium | reverse complement strand
GATTTTAGCAGTATTAGAATCAGATGGTGCATGGCAATAATCATATTTTAAGTAGTCGATTCCCCAGGAAGCAAAGGTTTTTGCATCCTGTTCTTCAAAGCCAAGACTGGCGGTAAAGTTGGCGCAGGTAAGTTGCGCTGCGTCTGAGTAAATCCCCAGTTTAATTCCTTTCGAATGTACATAATCAGCCAGCGCTTTGATGCCCGAAGGAAATTTTTTAGGATCAGGGATGATATTGTTTTTATTATCCCGGCCTCCCTGCCATCCATCGTCGATCATGATATGATCATACCCGGCTTTCACCATGCCGGTATTCACCATCGCATCTGCCATTTCGTGAATAATATTTTCATTGATATCGGTGCCAAAATAATTCCATGTCATCCAGCCCATCGGTGGTGCAGGCGCGAGAAGATTGCCATCAGAAGATTTCACCTGGGCGAAAAGAGTGAAACTGCAAAGGAAAAATAAAATAAATAAGAAGGTAGAAAATTTTTTGATCATCATTTTGTTTTTTTGCTGATTACAACGCAAAAGTTTTTTACTGTGACAATTTACTTTAAAATCTTATACAGTAAACAAACATTTATTCCTTGTTTGTAATTTCTTTTAAAATTCATCGCCAAACGAGTAATGCTCGATTTTCTCTTTTATATTTGAAAATTAAAACCAGACAAGATCAGGAACCAATATAAATGGATTGCAGCAGGAGTGTTGTTTGCTTTTTTGTGGGCATCAGCCTCCACTGCTACTAAAATTGCGCTGTACTCTTCCCAGCCTTTGGTAATCGCGCAAGTTAGGTTTGCCATAGCAGGAATTATCATGTTGATTTTCGCACATTTATTAAACAGGCAAACGTTGCCAAAAGGCGTGGAATGGAAACAAATCACCATTTATGGTTTGTTGAATATTACTATTTATCTCGGTTGTTATGTGGTCGCGATGCAAAATGTAACAGCAGGAGTCGGCGCCCTTGCTATCGCCACAAATCCTTTATTCATCAGCTTTTCGTCAATATTTTTTTTAAAGAAGAAATTAAAGCCGGATGTTTTTATTGCTCTTTTTTTAGGAACAACCGGAGTCGTTTGTGCATCGTGGCCGTTATTAAAAGACGCTTCTATTACCATATGTGGACTGGCTTTATTGCTGTTCAGCATGTTGTCTTATTCCATGGGGGCCGTTTATTTTTCTGCAAAAAAATGGAACCAGCTGAGTATTTTGACAATCAATGGATGGCAGACAACCATTGGAGGCATCTTATTATTGCCATTTACCCTTTTCGAATACCGGGGAAATAAAAATCATTTTGATTTCAAATTTTGGGGAGGCACTTTATGGCTGGCAGTTTTTGTGTCCATTTTTGCCATCCAATTATGGCTATGGCTGTTGAAAAAAAATACGGTAAAAGCCGGATTGTGGTTGTTTTTATGTCCTGTTTTTGGTTTTGCAATCGCAGCGTTTGTTTTGAAAGATGTCATTAGCATTTATACGATCGTCGGTGTCGTATTTGTGATGGTTGGCTTATTCTTATCCCAAAAAGAAGCAAAGGCTAAAGCATAAATCGAGCAGAACACGCTCATTTTTTAACTTTTCTCTCCCTTGTGCTGCAAATTATATCCGGCGAGGTAAAAAAAGCAAATTCTCCACAATTCAAATTCGCGGGTAAAATAAATTTTAAAAGGGCCGGAGATTTTTTTACGACTTCCATCATCAAATATCATTTCATAGCGAATATTTCCTTCACTAAAGCCCATTCCAAAAGGCTGTTCGTGAGATTCTTTTAATTCAAAATCGACATTCTCCAAAGTAAAAGAAGGACTTTCAAACTCAATGGCGGCGTCATACAAAGAATAAAAGCGATTGATCAGATCATCGCGTGAAAGAATCGTTCCATCGGGTTCGATCAGTTCTTTGTTGATATAATCAGTTTCGGTACTCAGTTTCCTGTCTAAAAAATCATTTAGAAAATGATTGGTGATATCAGTTATTTCCTGTTCATGATCCGGATGAAATTCTTCGTAGCTAAAATAAGTTACCATCCCTTTTACAGGCAGGAATGTTGTTTCATGCTCAAATAGCTCCGTCGTTATAAAATTATATTTAAAACGATCATCCCTTTCTTTGGTAAAATGAATGTTGATCGAATAGTCGTTCAATAAGTCGAGCAATCTTGTAAATTCTGCGTCGAACTGTATTGAATCGAGGTTTTTCTCATCCTCAAAAAAAGGCTTTCCGATTATTTCGAAAATGCGTACTGGTTTTGAATCGGCATTTACCTTCTCGAATTCCAGGATGTTTTTTAAAAACTGATTTTCTATTTCAGGAGGCAGATTGGCATCGCCTCCGAAAATCGCTCCTGATTCGGCCATCATTTTCATTTTTAAAAAATCATTTTGCAAGCGAAGATTCTCTTCCGGATCATCGCTGAAATTTTCATCTTCCGGTAATTCGTTTTCCTGCCTCATGCTATTGCTTTAAAGTAAATTAAATGAAAATTATTCGTAAAAGCGAACAAAAACTGTGTATTTTTCTGCAATTAATTCAGTCCTTTTGCTGCTACGTTCTCAGTAAATCAACAAATAAGCCAAATTCTTCTTCGAAGGTGACACATGCCGGAATTGGTTGAAAATCGTAAATCTACTAATGAAATGTATGGAAGTTTTACCAGTTTTTGCGTAAATACAATAGCGACAAAAAGAGGCAGTAATGCGCTTGTGTGCTGCATTGCGCCGGATTATCTTTGCATTCAGAAGTTGATTGATGTTCAACAAACATTAATCTCAAATCCAAATATCCATTGAAAAGAAACCTCCTGATAATTATCGGGATCCTTAGCCAGGAAAAACCAATAAAATCCGATATCAGTCAACTTCTTTTTTTTTTGTATTCAATGCCTTAGAAAAATATTAAATCCCAATGAAAACCAGGCTGTAAAAAGCCTTCCCTTATCCGCGGAAAAACCGACCCAGACAGAGTAAAAAATTAAAAGCTTCCGGTAAATGAACCGGAAGCTTTTTATTTTGTGTTATTGTTTAAACGAACGCTATCATGTATTCCCATGAAAGCGCTGAATCTTTTGCTGCAAGCCGGAAAGAATTTTTAAAGAAAAACTGCCGCGAAGTTATGAATAGGTAAACTGTCGTTTTATTTTGCTCTGCCGATTGGAGGTAAATAGAGAACAGCCATCGGTTTCTTAATTAAATTAGCTTCGTTTCTTCATTTCCAATCACCTGCTTTAGCCACCAAAATAGAAAAACTACGAATGAAGCCGATGGTTATTTTACGACTTGCGGCGTAAATTCAATAGGCAAAAAAAGAGGCAGTAATGCGCTTGTATGCAGCATTGTGCCGGATTATCTTTGCATTCAGAAGTTGATTGATGTTCAACAAACATTAATCTCAAATCCAGATATCCATTGAAAAGAAACCACCCGATAATTATCGGAATCCTTAATCCAGGAAAAGCCAATAAAATCCGATATCAGTCAACTTCTTTTTTTTGAATCCGGTACCTTAGAAAAATATTAATACCTATGAAAACCAGGCTTTAAAATGCCTTTCCTTATCCGGGAAAAACCAAACCCAGACAGAGATAAAAATTTAGACTTCCGCTGAAATGGCGGAAGTTTTTTTTTACATCAGCAGTTATTCTTTCATCAAATGTTTATCAAAGCCGGCTGAAATCAGCTCTTCATAAGCTTGCCAGATTTCCGCCGGAATTTCCTGGTGAATCTGAAAACCTTTTTTTGGGTATTCTTTAATTCGTTGCAAATCGCCGACCATAATATGAATCACACGTTCTAATGGTATTTCCTTTGTCGGGTATGTTTCAAAAGATATTTGCGGAGAAGTAACCAGCAGCTTTTTATCAGGCCAGTGCTTTTTAAAAGTAGCAAAAGACCTTCGTTCCATGTACGGTTTTTGAACCACAATAAAACTTTGAGGATTTAGTCCTTTTTCTGCTAATAATTTTTGGGTAAATAGAATATTTTCTCCCGTATTGGTGGATTTATTTTCTATTAAAATTGCTTCAGGTGGGACGCCCTTTTCTATGGCGATCTTCGCAAATTTGTCCGCTTCTGATTCTGTCCAGATTTCCTGCGTAAAATTTCCCAAACCACCGGACATGATCATTAAAGGCGCCCAGCCTTGATGATATAATTCTGCAACCCTTTCCGCTACGCGAAGATCATGGCTTCCAAGAGCAAGGATGCAATCGCACTTTTCCAGTGGATGATTCATTTGATGATAATCCCAAAGTTTCCTGGCTAAAGAAAGTATGTCGGGTGTAAGCATTTACAAGTAATATTAGAGGTAAATTAAAACCGAACGGTTGCGAAAAAAAATCTGTGCAAATGTAAAACTGATTCCATTACGATCTTTTCAACACATTAGAAATCCATTCCGTAAATTTATCTTTTTTAAAAATCTAACAAACAATCCCGCATGATTAATAAATTAAAACTATTGGTTGTATTGTTTTTCGTGGTTGGCTTTGTAAAAGCACAAAACACACCCTTTTATTCCGAAATACAGCATTTTAGAACCGAGGACAGTATTCATTTTCCACCAAAACACGCGATTCTTTTTCTGGGCAGTTCTTCTTTTAGAAAATGGGAAGATGTCCAAAAATATTTTCCCGGTTATACAATCATTAACCGCGGTTTTGGTGGTTCTACCATTCCTGACGCGATCCGTTATGCAAAAGAAATTGTTTTTCCGTATCAGCCAAAACAGGTAGTAATTTATGAAGGAGATAATGACCTCGCTTCTTCAGACGAGATAACAGCCGATTCTGTATTAAATCGTTTTGAAAAATTGTTTACATTAATAAGGAAACATCTTCCCAACACGTCCATCGCCTTTGTTTCGATAAAGCCAAGTCCCAGCCGGGAAAAGCTGATGCCGGAGATGGAGCAGGCGAATTCTTTAATTAAAAATTTTTTAAAACATCAGAAAAATGCTGCTTTTATAGATGTTTATCATTCCATGCTCAACAAAGATGGCACTCCTGATAAAAGCCTGTTCATTGAAGATGAACTGCATATGAATGCTAAAGGTTACCACATCTGGCAAAGAATTATCCAACCATATTTACTGAAAAAATAAAAACCCCGGATCATGAAAAAACCGAACATAACCCTTTTTGTTTTCTTCATTATTTGTTCGTTTACTGCAAATGCACAATCTAATAAAATGAATGATTTCATCAGTAACCTGATGAAAAAAATGACGCTCGAGGAAAAGATTGGCCAATTAAATCTTGTTACTCCCGGCGGTGCCGTTACCGGCTCTGTTGTAAGTAAGGACGTCGATGATAAAATCCGTAAAGGGCAGGTTGGTGGCTTATTTGGAATCACCGGTCCCGATAAAATCCGCAAGGCGCAGGAAATTGCTGTGAAAAATACACGCCTGCATATTCCTTTATTGTTTGGCCTGGATGTGATTCACGGCCATCGGACTATTTTTCCAATCCCGCTCGGTTTGTCTGCAAGTTGGGATACTGCCATGATCCGGCATAGTGCACGCATTGCTGCAAATGAAGCTACTGCCGATGCGTTGAACTGGGTGTATTCGCCGATGGTGGATATTGCCCGTGATCCTCGCTGGGGACGAATTGCAGAAGGATCGGGAGAAGATCCGTTCCTTGGATCTCAAATCGCAAAAGTGATGGTGGAAGGTTACCAGGGAAATGACCTTTCAAAAGATACTACCGTAATGGCTTGTGTAAAACATTTTGCATTGTATGGCGCAGCAGAAGCCGGTAGAGACTATAATACTGTTGATATGAGCAAAGTAAGAATGTACAACGAATATCTGCCGCCATACAAAGCCGCGGTTGATGCCGGCGCAGGAAGTATCATGACTTCATTTAACACGATTGATGGAATACCGGCTACTGCAAATAAATGGCTCCTGACTGATTTGCTTCGCAAACAATGGGGATTTAAAGGATTTGTGGTGACGGATTATACAGCCTTAAGCGAAATGATCAATCATGGAATGGGTGATGATAAAAAAGTGGCAGAACTGGCACTGAATGCAGGTGTAGATATGGATATGGTAAGCGAGGAAATTTTAAAATATGCAAGCCAGTTGGTAAAGGAAGGGAAAGTGTCTGTGAAAACCATTGATGATGCTTGCAGAAGAGTTTTGGAAGCAAAATATAAACTGGGTTTGTTTGACGATCCTTACCGTTATTGCAATGATGAAAAAGCAAAAACTGAACTGATGAGTGATGCGAATTTGCAAGCTGCGCGCGAAATTGCTGCACGTTCTTTTGTCTTGCTGAAAAACGATCATAATGTGTTGCCTTTAAAGAAGTCTGGAACCATTGCTCTTATTGGCCCTCTTGCTGATAGCAAAAGAAATATGCTTGGGACCTGGAGTGTTTCGGGGGATCCTGAAAAAAGCGTTACCATTATGCAGGGTATTAAAAATGTGGCCGGCAATGATGTAAATATTTTGTATGCAAAAGGAGCTAATATCAGCGATGATACCGAATTTATTAAACGTGTGAATGTTTTTGGAGAAGAAATTACAGTAGATAAAAGATCGCCACAAGAGATGATTAGCGAGGCAGTAGAAACGGCAAACAAAGCAGACGTAGTAATTGCCGTACTTGGTGAGGCAGCAGATATGACGGGCGAATCATCCAGCATGACACATATTGGTCTTCAGCAAAGCCAGGAAGATTTATTAAAGGCATTGGTAAAAACAGGGAAACGCATTGTGGTGGTTTTGATGAATGGGAGACCAATGACTTTAACGTGGGAAGATGAGCATGTTCCGGCAATACTCGACACCTGGTTTGGCGGAACTGAGGCCGGCAATGCAGTAGCTGATGTGTTATTCGGAAGTTATAATCCTTCCGGAAAATTGACCGTAAGTTTTCCACGAAATGTAGGGCAAATTCCGATTTATTATAATCATTTCAATACAGGCAGACCTTTTCATCCGGGTGATTCTCCAAAATTTAAATCAGATTATCTTGATGCAGAGAATACGCCATTATATCCTTTTGGTTATGGATTAAGCTATACTACTTTTTCATACAGTGATATTTCTTTGAACACTAAAATCTTAAAGCCGACTGGGAAGATAACTGCAACTGTAACAGTTACCAACACAGGATCAGTGGCCGGAAAAGAAACCGTCCAGTTATATATTCGTGATATGGTGGGAAGTATTGTAAGACCAGTCAAGGAATTAAAGGGCTTTCAGCAAATTGCTTTAGCGCCGGGCGAATCGAAAAAAGTATCCTTTACAATTTCGGTTGATGATCTTAAATTTTTCAACAATGATTTGAAATACGTTTATGAGCCCGGAAATTTTAAAGTGTTTATCGGAACGAATAGCAGGGATGTGAAAGAAGCGGATTTTAAATTGGAGTAATTTAAATTAATTTACAATCTCTTAATATTGATGATTTTTATTGGCGGCCTGAAATTGGTTTCAAAATCAGGCTGCTGATGAATTTGTTTTACATACTCCATTCCTCCAATTACTTTTCCGAAAGTTGTATAGCCCTGTTTGTCAGGACTGGCGTCACCACCATAATCATAATCCGGCTCATCATCCAGGGTAATAAAAAATTCTGTGTTACCTGAATTCGGTTCTTCATTGCGGGCAAGAGAAATTACGCCTTCTTTATGAAGAATGCCCGTTTGTTTGGTAGTTTCTAATGGAATGCCAGGAATTGTTTTTTGCAATTTATAGTTCGTTTGCCAGAGTCCTCCCTGGATGAGTTCCGCTTTATCTACATTCATTGCCTGGTCTTCTTTTTTGAGAACTCGGTAAAAAGAGGTGTTTTTATAATAACCGGCATCAACATAAGAAAGAAATGCAGCAACCGTTTTAGGCGCCTTTTCCGGATATAATTCAACGATAATATCACCGTAATACGTTTGGATATCGATGGTAGGATGTGTGTATTTTTTTTGTTCTTTGCAGCTTGTAGTAAAGAGAACAAACACCAGCAACGCATATTTTAAAACTTTCGAAATCATCAGGTTCTTTTTTGAAAACAGCCTTTAAAAGAATGATGAAGATAATAAAATATCAGCTTCAGTAAAGGAACAAATCTGCGGGATTTGTATTTTTAGAAAAAGCTGGCAGGCAACATTATTATCAGTGTAACAGAATCGCGAAATCCCTAATTTGCCTTATTCGCTTATTTTCCATACAAAATGAGGAAGAAGAAGAACCCTTTCTTTTTAGAAAGAAAAGATAATTATAAATAACTCAACCACCATTTTTTATGAGAAGATTTCAACCGGTCATATTTTTTGCAAAGCGGATACATAGCAACCACGACCGCAATCCAAATCAAATAAACAACTCCCAATGGCAAACCATCATTAGGTGATTTGAAATGTAAAAAGCCGGAGTTTGCCTCAGATAAAGTATGACCATTTGCAAAAAACAAAACCATACAAATAACGTGAATTATTAAAAAATGCACCAGGAAATAAAAAAACGGAACACGGCCATATACCGACACAATTTTGCTCCATTTTCCGGTTGACTTTTCAAATAAGGCAAGTAAAATTAATGCTGGTCCCAAGGTCATTGACAGGAAAAGAAGCGAAGCCGGATATTTTGTGGTATTCAAAAAAGAAAGAATTGTAAATACACCATTCTTCTGAGCATGCCATTCGGAAGGATCGCCATAAAGATTTGTAAAGCGCAAAACAATAAAAAATATAGTGACAAGAATGCCTGTTAATAACACGATCTTTTGCCTTCTTTTTGCATCAAATTCTTTTTTATAAAGAGAACCAAGGCAATACCCAAGCATCATCACCCCTGGCCAGGGAAGCAGGGGATAAAGAATGGCAAACAAGCGGTTGTGATCGTAAGGGAAGAAAGATTGTTGGTGAAGAAACCCCCACCACAACGGAGTTTCAGTTGGTTTTGCATAATCAAACAGATCCAGGATGTTATGTCCGCAAACGATTATCAGCCCAATAAAAAATATCGCGGGAAGCGGCAAATAAATAGCGCCGGCTAAAATGATCATTGATAATCCAATCACCGACAGCACTTCTATGGCCAAAAAGCTATAAGTAATATCAAAGGTCAGAAACAGATTAAATACGGTGAGTTCAATAATAATCAGCCAGATTCCTCTTTTTAATAGAAAAGAAGACAACTGTTTTTTTGTTTTTTTTCTTCCCGACAGAAACGCCGAAGTGCCTGATAAAAACACAAATGTAGGAGCACAGAAATGAGTGATCCACCTGGTGAAAAATAAAACCGGCGTAGTAGTTTGTAAATTGGTGGGATCAATATTGTAATGCAAAAAATCGCGTGTATGATCCAGGGCCATTATGATCATTACCAGGCCGCGAAGGATGTCAACAGAATGAATTCTGAATTTTGGTGCAGGCGATTGCAAAGGCAATGTATTATTCATTCATTTTAATTTCAAAAATAAGTGAATAAATAAGAATAGAAACTTTCTTTATTTCTTTATTTACTGGAGATAAACTAAAGATTAAAACGGCCGGATCAATTTATAGAAAACAGCTCTTTAAAAATTTTTCTGCCATCAATATTGCCGAGAGCCGGATTGCAAGCTCTTTCAGGATGCGGCATCATTCCAAAAACCGTTTTTTCTTTATTGGTTATTCCGGCAATAGAATGCATCGAACCATTCGGCGAATGATCTATATGAACCTCGCCTTTTTCATTGCAATAACTGTAGATCACCTGGTTGTTTTTTTCAATTTCGGCGAGTTCATCTTCTTTCACAAAATACCTGCCTTCTCCATGTGCAACAGGAATTTTAAAAACTTCATTTGAATGATCTCCGGAACCCTTTAAAAATACATTTTTGCAATTGAATTTCATTTGGGCATTTTGTAATAAAACGCCCGGCAGCAAACCACTTTCACAAAGAATCTGGAAGCCATTGCAAACTCCAAACACTTTACCACCTTTATTTGCAAAATCGATGACACTTTGCATCATCGGGCTGAAACGGGCAATGGCGCCGCACCTGAGATAATCGCCAAAACTGAAACCTCCGGGAAGTACAATACAATCCGAAGTATCAAAGATGGAAAGATCTTTATCTTTATGCCATAAAGTAATTACTTCCTGTCCGAGGTCATTTTTTAAAGCATGGATCATATCTCTGTCACAATTCGAACCGGGAAAAACTACCACACCAAATTTCATTTTTATAATATTTAATTGATCAACAAAGGTAACTATACGAAAATTATTTTTTAAAATACTGCATGTAAACTACAAACCCGACCATAATCCATTGTAAAACCATAGGAATCCATCTTGTACGCGGATAATAAAATGCACAGCCAATGAACGCCGAAGCGGGAATTAAAGCGAGCAACCAATACCCGATAGAATGATGCAAATCAAGAAAAGGAATTGCAGTCGAAATGATCAAAAATAAAAACAATAAGGCCCAGTTTTTTCTGACTTGCAGAACTTGTTTTGAGACAGACGACTGAACAAAAAAAGCGCCCATAACTATCATCAAAGCAATGAATGAAAGGCCTGCTATTTCCATCACCGCGGGTTTAAAAAAAGAATGAGAAATTCCTAAACCTGATACGCGGAAGGAATACAAACGATTGGTAAAAAAAAGATACGAGGCTAAAAAATACCATGGGGTAAGTATGCCAATGAAAGTAATGAGCCATTCCGCCACTTTTGGAGGCCGGGTAATGAGTAACGTAAGAATTATGAGGGCTGCAAAAGCAAAGCATGGAAGATAAAAAAACGTACAAATTCCAATGGCAATACCCACATTAAATAAAGTTGATTTCGGATGTTGGTTGTTGTTCAGATTACTCATTTTAGACCATACCCAAATCAAAAAACTATTGATGATTAAAGCAGGGCTCAGAACATTCCATTCAGGAAAAAATGAAGTGATCAAGAGGTAGCTCATCGCCGGCAAATAATTCGGTTTCTGCATTAAACGCCTGCTGGTAATCACCTGGTTAAAAGTGACTGCCTGTATAAAAAGTAATAAATAAGTAATAACAAAATAAGAAGAAGGATACAAATCAAAGTAAGGCCTGACCGTGCTGATAATATCGTTAAATAAAAAACCGGAAGATTTTTCTATTAGCGGAATCTGCGGATGAAGGAGCCATACTAACTTTAAAAATATTCCATACACAAAAAGCAGAAAAGTATTGAGTGGATTATTGGCCCGGAAAATTCCTGTCACAATAGAAAATTATTTAGTGACAAAAATAAAAAATTAAAAGCATTAGCTCAAGCCATATGAAAATATTCAGGGTTGCCGGTCGTGCGCTGTGAGCAACCCTGTGTTATTTTAAGGAAATTCAACCTTTGCGAAGCAAATATAATTTCTATAGATGCATGGAATAATAATTTGCGAAGCGCTCACCTGCTTTCCATATCTCGGCATGAACTGGTAACCCCTGTCAAGGCCTTTTAACGGAGGATTTCTGGTAATTTTTCCTGTTCCGGAAATGCTTTGATCGGTAAGAAGCTGTGTACGCCTTTCCAGTTGGTTGAATAAAAAATGCATCTGGCCGCCGGTAAGCATAATGACGTAGGAAAGGAAATTATCGGTTTGATCGTCATATTGCGATTTTTGTATGACGCTGGCCCAATCAGGCTTTCCGGTCTTATCCATACTCAGCACGAGGATGTTGTTGTAATAATATCTTTGTTCGCCCATTGAGTTATAAAAAGGATAGCCACCAAATCCACCATAAGGATAATATCCGTACGAATAGGGGGAATACATATAATAATTATAAGGCGAAAAAGAAGGATAACCGTAGAGATAATCATAACGGTTCCACGGTGTGCCCCTGGACTGGGAATAGAAATCTTCGGCAGTTAATATAAAACCTCCATCTTTTTTGAGAATGATATCACGAATAAAATAATCGTTTAAAGCGGTTTTGTTGTTGCCGTTGGTTTTTGCAACAGATCTTACAGAATCTCCCAGGTTCTGAAAAAGCTGCGTAACGATGTTTTTATCATTGATATTCCAAACGGCAGTATAAATTCCTTCTACATTGCCGCGCCTTTTCGTATAATATAAAGAGTTTATGATGTAGTTCTTATTCAGGTTATCGATTTTCAGTTTTATTTCATCCAGCAAGTTTCCTGAAAGATTGAGCGTATTGACGCTGAAAGTGTCCTGGGCAGGCGCTTTGGTAATTAATGAGAGATCCTGGATAAAATCCTTTGTGCTCGATTTATTTCCCTTTGTAAAAACAAAGTTGCCGTCATTATCTACAAAAAAATCGCTGAACATATCTTTCTTATCATCAAAGTCGGTTTGCATCCTCGATTCATGCTGCAGTTGCAGGCTGTCATTAAATAATAAAGTTGTGAAATTGAATTTTCCGTTTTTCCGCTGGATCTTATAGATCATGATCTTCGATTTGTCTTCACTATTGATCGAACTATAGATCTTATTGTTTGCAAAAAAATTGATGTGTGTAGTATCTAACTGCACCGGATCGGATAGCAACTTCCCATCACCATTAATCTTTACCGCCTCGCAATAAACGGTATTTCTTCTCTGGTACTGATAGATCATGTAAGCAAAATCAGGATAAAGAACAAAATCGACATTTAATGTTTTCTCGGGCATGAAATTCATATTGATACGGTTGAGAAGCCGCATGGAATTATCATACGAACAAATCGAATAATTGCTCCTGATATTTTTATAGATCAAAAAGTTGTCGCGAATTTTACCAATGATTTGAAAATCGAGCGCTCTCGAATCCTGCTGCTCCGGTTGTGTATAAGTGATCTGCTGAGAATACACTGCAGAATAAAAAGTCAATAAAATAAAAAATACAAAAATGTTTTTCCTCATGGTTCTTAAAGTTTTCTAAGTTTTTTTTCCTGTTAACGTGCCTGGATTATTTGGAATAAAGCTATACTAATTTACGAAAAAATCATGTGCCTGTTATCTTAATCTTTAGCAAGCTTGTTTCTATTGATAAATTTAACAAGTGATTTGATAATTTCTCCTGTAACAGAGGTGCTTTTCAGTTTTTAAAATTGACGCATCGAAATAATTTACTTTTGAATTTTATTTTAATTTAAAAATATGCCTGTTGTTTTAATCTCTGGTGGAACCGGTCTGATAGGTTCACGTTTGGCAAATCACCTAATCGAAAGAGGTTATGACGTCATTATTTTAACCCGGCGAAAGAATCAACTGCCGGAGAAATCAAAAATCAGCTACAGTTACTGGAACGTTGAGAAACAAATTCTGGACAAGGATGTGGTAAGAGCGGCAGATTATATCATTCACCTTGCCGGTGCAGGCGTAATGGATCATAAATGGACGAATGATTATAAAAAGAAGATTCTTGAAAGCCGGACCAAAAGTGCTGAATTAATTATCGATTGTTTAAAAGAAAATGAGCATCAGCTAAAAACATTTGTTTCCGCTTCTGCTATTGGTTATTATGGTGCAGACGGAAAAATACTGGAAAGAAAAGACGGTTTTATTGAATCAGATTTACCGCCCAAAGATTTTTTAGGCGAGACATGTTTGCTCTGGGAAGCAAGTGTAGAGCCGGTTACATCGCTTGGCATCAGGCTGGTTAAGTTAAGAACAGGAATTGTTTTGAGTAAAAACGGTGGTGCGCTGAAGGAATTTAAAAAACCATTAAGGTTTGGAATTGCGCCTGTTTTTGGAAACGGCAAGCAAATCATCAGCTGGATACATATCGACGATTTGTGCAGAATGTATTGCGAAGCGATGGAGAATAAATATCTGCATGGTAGTTATAATGCAGCTGCACCCGGCCCTGTTTCTCAAAAAGAATTGATACTGGTTTTAGCAAACAGAATGCGCAATAAGTTTTTTACACCGGTTCATGTTCCGGCGTTTATTTTAAAATTCGTTCTGGGAAAAAGAAGTATCGAAATTTTAAAAAGTGCTACTGTAAGCGACCGCAAAATAAAAACAACAGGTTTTACTTTTTTATATCCTTCCATTGAATCTGCTATCAATGAACTTGTTTAAGAATTTCCGTTTCTTCCTAAAATTGCTGAAGCAGTAAAACAACAAATAAAGCAAAATTGTATTCTTAACTTAGAGCTTTATTGATGCTGTAAAATAAGATTTTAGAACTAGCTAGAACAGAGTTTCAATCAAACATCTCTTCTGCCTTCAAGATACTCTCCGGTTTGCCTACATCTATAAATTTAGAATCGCTGTGATCGAATGCAGCAATATCAAAGCTTTTAGCCAGTTCCAGATAAAGATCCACCATTGAAAATTTTCCTTCCATTTTAATCAATGAAAATATTTTTGGAGAAATAACATGAATGCCGCTGAATGCCTTTTGGAAATAGTTTTCAGATTTTCTACTGATTTTTTTTTCTCCGGTTTTCACATTTTCCCATCCACATAAATGATTTTTTTCGTCAAATAAAAAGTACCGGGAAGTTTCGCGTGAAGTCACGGCCAATGTAGCCAGCGCAGTATTTTGTTCCTGCTGAAAAATCATTTTATTCAAATTCATATCGGTTAGAACATCCACATTCATCACTACAAATGGTGATTCTTCTTTTTCAAAAAACCAGGCAGCTTTTTTTATTCCGCCTCCGGTTTCGAGTACTTCATTACTTTCGTCGGAAAAAGTAATATCGCTGCCAAACCCGTTATTTTCTTTTATTAAATGAATAATCTGGTCAGCAAAATGATGCACATTTATGATCACTGCTTTTATGCCATGAAACGAAAGGTATTCTATATTTCTCTCTAAAATCGTTTTGCCGTTCACCACAGCTAACGCTTTCGGATGCCCGTCAGTAAAAGGTTTTAGGCGCGTTCCGAGCCCTGCAGCCAGAATCATTGCTTTCATTTATAAAAATTTGATAACACGAATTTTTTTGAACGATTTAGACGAATCATTAAAGCTTTAAAATCCTTTTTGTTCATGAATGTCTTGCTCGATATGGTTCAGATTGATTTTTACTTTGAATTTATTCCAAAGATAACGGGCCAGCGAATCTGCTGCATATACACTCCGATGCTGGCCGCCGGTGCATCCAAAGCTAACCGTAAGAGATTCGAAATTTCTTTTGATATAATCTTCCACAGAAATATCGACGATGTTGTAAACACCGTTTAAAAATTGGGGCATTTCTGTTTGTTGTTCGAGGAAATCGATCACGGGTTTATCTCTTCCGTTCAGCGCTTTAAATTCTTCAAACCTGCCCGGATTCATCATGCCCCGGCAATCAAAAACAAAGCCGCCGCCATTCCTGCTTTTTTCTTTCGGATAACCCGTTTTCAAATAAGAAAAACTATTGATCGTAACAACAAGCGCGGTAGAGTCGTTTGCCTGTAACGGACGAAAACGATTGATAATTTCATCCTGAACCATGATATTTATAACGCGTTCATATTCCGGCAAAGCAATTCCCATTTTTTTATTTTCCATAAACCATTTGATGTTCGTAAGCGCCAATGGTATGCTTGTGAGAAATTGTGCTTTTCTTTCAAACAAACCCCGAAATCCATAAGCGCCCAAAACCTGCATCAGCCTTATTAAAACGTATCCATTATATTGGCTTATAAACCGGCCTCTGTCAACAGGAGTTTGCAAAATTTCACCTGCACAATCCATATAATATTCGAGCAAAGAAGTTTTCCAGTCCTCTGAAAGATTTGCTCTTGCCTGCCACAAAAGCGAAGCTACATCATATTGCAGGGCGCCTTTCATTCCCCCCTGGTAATCGATAAAATGGACTTCTTCATTTTGAACACATATATTCCGGCTTTGAAAATCGCGGAACATAAAATATTTGTGCTGCACGTGAGTCAGATAATTACTCAGTGCTTCAAAATCATCAATCAGCTTTTCTTTATCGTACGGAATTTTTAGTGTGTCGAGAAAATAATATTTGAAATATAAAAGGTCACTGAGAATGGCCTGTTTGCCAAATTCCTGTGAGGTAAGACAATAAGAATAATCGAGATCAGGAAAGCCTTTGATCTGAAGACACGCAAGTGCTTTTAAACTTTTTTTAAATAAAGAATAGACGTACTCGTTTTGTCCGTGTTTTTCCAGTTCGTTTAATAATGAAACAGGCCCAAAGTCTTGCTGGATGTAAATTGTACCGTCTGACGAAGTAAAATAAATGTGAGGAACCGGTGCATTTATCTTTGAGAAGTGCCGGGTAAAATATAAAAAAGTTTCACTCTCTCTCCGATTTTCATTGTAAGTCGCTATATAAGAATTTTCATCTGTATAAATGCGAAAATAGATCCGGTCGCCACCAGACTTGGGAAGTTTTTCAATGCTGGTAATTTTCTCAGAACTGAAACTTTCAAAAAAAGATTTTATATTTTCTGCAACAGGCGCCATGTAAAGATGATTAGCGGTAAAAATAGTGGATTTTGAAAAGAAGACAGAAGAGAAATTGGCAAACTGATTTCGCTACAAAAAATAAAAAGGAATGTTTATAATTTAATTATATTTGATCATGATTATCACTGTTTAAACTCCCTTTGATAATTCGTTTTATTCCTCATTGAAATCACTAAATTTCATTTCGGCTTAAATTAAAACATTTACTCTTGAGAAATATTTTCACACATCGGAAATTGTTCAATGCAATTTTTCTTGTTCTATTTTTTATACCCTTATTTTTTTCCTGCGAAAATCACCGTTTTGATGCAGATAAAAGACAAATAATCGCGAAAAATGAAATTCACAGTGAATTGCATCGACCGCCCGGCTTTGATGTTACCGCTTTTCAACAAGACACTGTAGAAACACCGGATGATTCGAATTTTAAAAAGCAAATCCGCTACTCATTGGACATTGAATATTTGGACTCAAATCAAGTATTACAAAAGAAAAAAGGCGTTGTAATGTTTGCGCCTGATGGACAATCGGTGATTAGTTCAAAAATCGTTGACCGGTAATTTTATTTATCAGAAAAAAATAATTCTCAAAAAAGATGAGTTTATTAAAAGAACGCTTTTTAGCCTTGGATGTTTTCAGGGGAATGACCATTTGTTTTATGATCATTGTAAATACTCCCGGAAGCGGTGCCATTCCTTATCCTCCCCTTGAACATGCTACCTGGCATGGATTTACACCTACAGACCT
>JAICYZ010000324.1 GCA_025933935.1 Chitinophagaceae bacterium | reverse complement strand
TTGCAATCAGAATTAACAAGAGTGGATCCTTTGATCCATATTGCTTATCCTTTGAGCGCGAAATATTTTTTACAAAGACGTGGATTACCGGTAAGAACAATTAGCCGGGCACAGGCTATCCAGTTAACCCCTGAACAAAGAAAAATATTAGACGGTATTCATGACAGTTTTTTAGATTGGTGTGAACGATTGGATATTGAGCCGGTAAATGTAAAATCACTTTAGTCTGCCCATTCAGCAAAGGAAAATAATCCATCAATATAGTTAATTCACCTATTTATTTTAAACAATAGCGCCTTTAATTTTATTCAACAGATTTAATACCTGTTTCGTCAATCGGTGAATAGTGAATGTGGAATTAGAATCTTGATAATTTGTTCGTTTACTGAATAAGATAAAAGCTGAATGAGTGAATGGTGAATGGCGAAATAAGAATCCTGATTATTTCTTCGTTTACTGGGCCTTCCGTTCTAAAATCTTTAACTGAAATATTTTTTATAAAAAAAGTACACAATGAAAATATTGCATGTTATTCTTTTTCTTTTGTTGATCTCATTTAAAACATCGCTGGCGCAGAACTCAGATGATCAGTTTAAAGAGCCTTTAAAAGAAGTAATATCCGACATTGAACAAAGATTTGACGTCCATATAAGGTATCCTGAAGATTTAGTGAAAGATAGGGTAGTAACGTTTGCTAAATGGCGTTTCAGGCCTGATCTGGAAGAAACTTTATCAAATGTGCTCGCATCCCAGGATATATCTTTCACAAAAGAAGGGGATAAAAAATACAAGCTGAAATCTTATCAATATTATCTGAAAACTCCGGCAGAAGGAAAGGAGCAATTACAATATTTATCTACTTTGTATCATGATGCAGCGAGTTTTGATACGCGCAGAGATTCATTAAAAAATTGCATTCGTAAAACCTTGATGCTCGACAAACTGCCTGCAAAACCAGATTCAAAACCAATTGTAACGCCAATAAGAAAAATGGATGGTTACACTGTTCAAAACATAGCGATTGAAACATTACCCGGCGTTTATGTTTCAGGTTCATTATATCGCCCTGCTAAAATAAAAGGTAAAATTCCGGTGATTATGAATACGGTTGGGCACTTTAGCGGCGGCCGCTACCGGGCAGATTGTCAATACCGGTGCGCGATGCTTGCAAAGATGGGAGCTATGACTTTTAGCTATGATCTTTTTGGCTGGGATGGTGAATCACTGCTCCAGGTGACACCCGCGGATCACCGCAGAGCTCTGGTAGAAAGTTTACAAGCGTTGAACGCTACGCGGATTCTTGATTTTTTATTGTCATTGAAAGAAGTGGATACAAACCGTGTAGGCATTACAGGCGCTTCCGGTGGAGGAAGCCATACGATGGCAATGACAGCAATAGACAATCGCATCAAATTAAGTGTGCCTGTGGTAATGATGTCATCCTATCACAGCGGCGGTTGTCCATGCGAAAGCGGCATGGGAATTCATTTGTGTGGTGGCGGCACCAACAATGTTGAGATAGCTGCAATGGCTGCCCCACGTCCACAACTTATTATATCAGACGGTAAGGATTGGACACAACACGTTCCTGAAATGGGTTTCCCTTTCGTGGACAGAGTGTATGGATTTTATGGTAAAAAGAATAACATTAAGAATGTTCATTTGGGAAATGAAGGTCACGACTACGGCTTTTCAAAACGAAAAGCAATGTATGAATTTGTAGCAGAACATTTCGGGCTCAACATTAATGCAGTTAAGGATAAAGAGGGAAATATAACTGAGTCGGATGTTACCATTGAGAAAGCTCCGGCTATGTATGTTTTTGGAGACAAAGGGGAAAGATTGCCAGCCAATGCATTGAAGGGGTTTGAAAACATTTCAAAAATATTTAAGGAAGAAGTAGCACAAGCGCATAATCAACGCTATAAAGTAGGCGTGATAGATCTGATGCTTTTGAAACGCCAGAAATTGGGCGCTTTTCAGGTTGCCAAAGATGTTGGAGCAGATGGACTGGAAGTGGATATGGGTGGACTCGGAAACCGTGTGACTTTTGATAATAAACTTTTAACGGACAGTATCAGGGAGCAATTTTTAAATAAAGCAAAAGAACTGGGTCTGCAAATTTGTTCTCTTGGTATGACAGGTTATTATGCGCAATCATTTTGTGAAAGACCACAATTCATACAGTCTGTTCAGGATTGTATTAAAACAATGAAACTGATGAATGTGAAAGTCGCTTTTCTTCCTCTCGGGGTTCAATGTGATTTGGTGAAAAGTCCAGGCTTGAGAGATTCGGTTGTAAGCCGCTTAAAAGTCGCCGGTAAAATGGCGCAGGATGCAGGAGTTGTGATAGGAATAGAAACGGCACTCGATGCTACTGGAGAATTAAAATTGCTACAGGATGTTGGTTCACCGGCCATCAAAAGTTATTTCAATTTTTCCAATGCCATAAAAAACGGGCGCAATCTTGAAAAAGAATTACGGATCCTGGGTAAAGACAATATCGTACAAATTCATTGCACCGATGATGATGGAGTTTGGTTGCAGAATGATCCAAAGATCGATATGCACAAAGCAAAAGCAACTTTAGATAAAATGGGCTGGAGTGGATGGCTTGTTATTGAAAGATCAAGAGATGCAAAAGACCCACATAATGTAAGAAAAAATTATGGTGCAAATACGGCGTATATAAAATCCATTTTTCAAACAGCTAATTGAGATTGTAAAATATGAAGAGACAATCTAAATATTTTTTCATCTTTCTTCTCTTTTCAATTTGTATTGTTTTAAAAGCACGCGCTGCAGAAATCTGGGTTGCCATAAATGGTTCGGATAAAAATGACGGCACCAAAGAAAAACCATTGGCTACTGTTGCGATGGCTTTGCGTAAGGCGCGTGAACTTCGTCGGTTGAATGACCCGTCAATTAAAGATGGCATTCACATAAAAGTTGAAAAAGGAGTTTATCAATTTTTTGAACCGTTATTCATTCGTCCTGAAGATTCCGGAACAGAAAGTAGTCCTACAATTATTGAAAACGCAGATAAAGAAAATCCTGTTTTTAGTGGTGGCATAAATATTACAGGTTGGCAAAAATCAACAGGAATAGTAAAGGGTCTGCCCAAAAAATCCCAAAATAAAATCTGGGTTGCGGATGCACCAACGGTCGCAGGAAATGTTTTAAACTATCGACAACTCTGGATCAATAATGTAAAAGCCATTCGTGCAAAAAGTGCAACAGGAGATAGCATGGATCGCATTCTGTCATGGGATCATGAAGCAGAAAATTGTGAAATTACAAAACCCAAGGTTGATCTTTCAGAAACAGACGGAATAGAAATGTTCATCCAGCAATGGTGGGCGATTGCAATTTTAAGAATAAAAAAAATACAGGTTGAAGGAGACAGTGCAAGATTGACTTTTTATCAACCAGAAAGCAGGATCGAATCAGAGCATCCGTGGCCTGCGCCGTGGTTATCTAAAAAGACGGGTAATTCTGCATTTTATCTAACCAATGCAATCCAGTTTTTAGACGAACCGGGAGAATGGTATCTCGATTTAAAAAACAGGAAGGTTTATTATTGGCCACGTAATAATGAAGATTTAAGTACAGCAAACGTGACTACACCTTTTTTGAAAACATTGGTAAAAGTGCAGGGAACCATTGATAACCCTGTTTCTTATGTTTTCTTTAAAGGAATTTCGTTTATGCATACCAGTTGGTTGCGGCCTTCTACATCCGGCCATGTTCCACTGCAGGAAGGTATGTATTTGACTGATGCATACAAATTAAAAATACCCGGAACTCCCGGTAAAAAAGAATTGGAAAACCAGGCCTGGGTTGGCAGGCCAAAAGCAGCGATTGAAGTGAGTTATGCCAATCATATAAACTTTGAAGGTTGCCGGTTTCAACATCTCGCATCGACAGGATTGGATTATGTAACAGGTACTAATAACGACCTGATTGAAGGAAATCTTTTTAAAGACATTGGCGGCTCAGGAATGTTGTTTGGAAC
>JAICYZ010000295.1 GCA_025933935.1 Chitinophagaceae bacterium | reverse complement strand
GTAAATAAAACCATTTCGACATTTCCTGAAATTGAAACGGGTGTTCATCTTCATTCAACGAGTTTAAACTGGAAGGAAAAAATTGACGCCGCTTTGCAAAATGGCTGTCTCCGTTTTGATGGTGCACTAAAAGGAATTGGCGGTTGCCCGATGGCCAATGATGAATTGGTAGGAAATATGAATTCAGAATTGATGATTCCTTATTTTAAAGAACTCGGTTATTTGCAAAATATTAATGAAGACGAATTATTAAAAGCAGAAGAAATGGCTTCCCGGATTTTTGTATAGACATTTTCATTACGCTTTTCAAAAACGTAAATCCGGCTTATTTGTTTTTTTTACCGCAAAACTTTTCTTTTTCGATTCAGCAGCGTAAAAGGAAATGGTATTTGAGTCAAAAACCTCCCTAATTCATCGCCATCGTTTTATTATATTTATTCCTGTATTCTACCGGCGAAAGGCCGGTGATTTCTCTAAATACGGTGCGAAAAGATTTGGTATCAGAATAACCGACATCATACATTACTTCATTCACATTTTTTCCGCTCGCTTCAAAATGTTTTTTAGCCGCTTCAATTTTTACGCGCTGAATATATTGGATCAAAGTATTTGCTGTGGCTCTTTTAAACCGGCGTTCAAGATTTCTACGGCTGAGTGCCAGCAGGGAGGTGAGTTGGTCTACAGTAATCCTTTCACGGTAGTTTTTTTCAATGAATTCCTGCGCCTGTTTTACCTGTTCATCCTGGTGGCCCTTTTGTCCTTCAAAAATAATAAACGGAGATTGAGTGTGCCTGTCCAGATCAACCTGGAAGTTTTTTGCGCAATGAATAGCCGCTTCTCTTCCTACATATTTTTCAATAATGTATAAGATAAGATTGGCAGAAGAGAAAGCTCCGCCGCTTGTGTAAATGCCTTGTTCATCGGTAATTACTTTTTCTGTTACCAAATTTACTTCGGGAAACATTTGAGCAAAATCAGCTGCTGCACGCCAATGGGTCGAACAACTTTTACCATCCAGCAAACCCGTTGCAGCCAGCAAAAATGCACCAACACAAAGGCTGGCAACCTCTGCACCATTCTTGTATTGTTGTACGATCCAGTCTATATATTGCTGGCTTTGTTCCATGCCTTTTTTAATGTCGCCTTCAATCGCCGGGATAATGATGAGGTCTGTCTTTTTCAAATTTTTTATTTCCACATCAGGATGAATCGTACATACACCATTTTCTAAAAGAATGGATTTCGAACATCCTGCAATCTCCACTTTAAATAAAGGACTTTCTCCATTTTGTTGCAAAAAATCATTGACCGCAAGGAAAGCGCGGCGCGGATTATCAATACTTCCGAGGTTGCTGGTGGCATTAGCGAGAATGGTTACATGCTTCATTTTCTATTCTTTTATAACGCAAATGTAGAAGATTAATTTGTCGTAATCAACCCTTTATATTGGCGTATTTGCACCCTTTGAAACTTTCCAATTCAATCTAGGTTTGTATCCTTATTATTAAATATTGATGCATGAGAAAAATTGTTTTGTTTAACCTCACCAGCCTGGACGGCTACTTTGAAGGTGCAAATGGCGACATTAGCTGGCACCATGTAGATGAGGAATTTAATGAATTTGCGATAGCTCAATTAAAAACTGCAGATACGCTGTTGTTTGGCAGAAAGACTTATGAATTAATGGAGGGTTATTGGCCAACAGAAGAAGCAATAAAGAATGATCCGGTTGTCGCAGGTTTGATGAATGGTCATGATAAAATTGTTTTTTCAAAATCTTTAAAAAAAGCAGGATGGCATCATACCAGGTTAATCAATGAAAATCTATTGGATGAAGTGAAAAAGCTGAAGAGCATGCCAGGAAAAGATGTGCTGATTTTTGGTAGCGCAGATTTATCTTCCAGCTTGATTGAACATAATCTAATCGATGAATTCCGGGTAATGATCAATCCGGTGATTTTAGGAAATGGAATCCCTTTGTTTAAAAATATCACAACGAAAATAGGTCTGCAATTATTAAAAACAAAAGTATTTGGTAATGGAAATGTACTGTTCATTTATATTACAAAGAAATAAAAATCTTTAAACCTTTTAATTATGAAAAAAGAAAAAAAAACTACAGCATTGGCAACTGCCTTTGAGGATACGGCAAAAGATTTATTGGCAACAGTATCTTCATTCAGTGAAAAAGAATTTAATGAAATTCCTTTTGAAGGAAGCTGGAGTGCTGCACAGGTGGCAGATCATGTGAGAAAATCATTAAAAGGGACCGTCAATGCTTTACATGGTGACGTAAGACCGGCTGAAAGAGAGCCAGATGAACATGTAGAAAAGCTGAAGTCAATATTTTTAAATTTTGATATTAAAATGCAATCGCCCGAATTCATCTTACCGTCAGAGCAACCGTTGCAAAAAGAGATGATTTATCAAAACTTAAAAGACATAACGGATGCAATCAGTAAAGCAATACATAGCCTTGATTTGTCTTTTGCTTCCACGATTCCTTTTCCGAAATCGGGTGAACTGACACGACATGAATGGATCAGTTTTGCCGTTTTTCATACGCAGAGGCATATCCGGCAAATGAAAAATATAAAAAAACATTTAGATGCTGCAATTGTGAAATAAAAAATCAAAAGATGGTAGAAGTTTTCAAAACAAATGTTTACGCTGTGAGCAATTCAGAAAAAATAATTGAATTGCTTTATGAGCATTTCCCGGAATGCAAAATCAATTTTGATCTCGATGATTGTGATAATATTTTAAGAATTGAGGGTTCAGCTTTTGAAACGGAAAAAATAAAATTGATTGTAAATGAAAACGGATACATGTGCGAGGTGTTGGAATGAATTTTAAATGTGGTATGCTAGTTGAAAAATTCGTCACTTGTTTTATAATCTGTTGGCAGCATCTCGGCCATTTTATACCAGCCCCAGTACCCGGAACTGATGATGTTTACCGGATCAAAATAACTGCCGTCTTTTTCAATGATCAACGCATCGTTCGACAATAAGCGAGCATCAGAAATTTGATTCATTTTTAAATATTTTGGTAGCCCCTTTGCTAACAAATAATCCATTTTCGCTGGCGCATTTTTGTAAATTACCTGGATGTAATTATCAAAATAAAATTCTTTTTGCTTTGAGGAAGAATCTAAAGTGACGGCATCTTTAAAAGAAAAATTTTTCATGTTTATGAGGTCAACATAGTCTGGTATTTTTTTAAAAGATGGTATTTCGCCGGCTATTGCTTTATAAGTTTCGGCACCGTCTTTTACTGTCGGCATGTTTCCCGGAATGTAAATTCTTTTAAACAAAGAATCGGTATTATAGACGCGTATCTTTTCATGCACATCAAAACCCTGCTCAGCGACACTGTCTGAAAACACAGAACGCATGAAGTGCATCATAGAGCCGTAATACGCTTCCTTCCTCGCTTTCAGCCAACGGCTTCTTTTTCTCGGACTGCCGGTTTTGAGATCTTCAAAAACTGTATAGCCACTATAGGTTACGATTGTGGTTTTAAAATCATAATCAAATGCTTCCAGCTGGTATTTGATTAAATAGCCAAGGGCTTTATTGCGGATTATCAGGTTTCCGTCGGAATAGGCAGTAAAACGGTTGTGTTTTTTATCATTAAAAAAGCGCAGGACCTTTGGATTTTCTATCGAGCAGTTTTTTGCGAAATCAGATACTCCCAGAAACGTCTCACTAAAAAACTTTCCCCATTTTTTCCAGCCGTCTTTTTCCGGAACCATCAAGGATACTCCTTCCATCGTTTCTTTTCGCGGATGCATTTTGATGGTATGATATTGCGCTATGTTTTCAGGAGTAATTTTTATTGAAACAGTAACAAAACCGGTATAAGAAATGATGAGATCGAAAGCCTTTTCGGTTATTCCCTGCAGATTGAATGTCCCATTCGCATCACTGATCGTTCCTCTCGATGAATTATTAATAAAAATGCTTGCAGAAGCTAGTGTTGAATTGTCTTCTGCATTAATAATGATTCCTTGTACCTGGCTTGTTTGTGCATAAACATTTTGACAGAAAAATATCAGAAAGAAGCAGAAGTGTTTCATGTAGCACGAAGTACATAATTATTCACTAACAGGGAAAATTTATTTTTCGTTTTTTTTCTTACTCCTGACTTTTAAGATCATTTGTAATGGTCCTGAAAGTAAGATTTACTCTTGCTTTTGAGATCAGTTTTGTTGGTGGAAGCCTGTGAAGCCAATTTTCCTGTGTGGTGCCTTTCATTACCAAAAGGCTTCCATGTTCCAAAACCAATTCTACTTTTTCTTTTGTTTGTTTATGCTTAAAAGCGAATTTTCGTTCTGCTCCAAAACTCAATGATGCTATTGCCCCGTGCTTTTTCAAGTCGGTTTCGCCGTCACTGTGCCATGCCATTCCTTCCTTTCCGCTATGATATAAATTCAGCAAACAGGAATTAAAAGTTTCTCCTGTCCTTTCTTCAGTAAAAGATTTTATTTGCAGTAATTCCTTTGTCCATGCAAGTGCCAGCTTCGTTATTTTCGAATAGGTGTATTCAAATGACGAATCTCCATACCACGCTACCTTTCGCCTGGTAATTATTTTCTTTCCAAAAATAATGGCTTCATCATTGCGCCAATCAATGTTAGCTAAAAGCATTTGAAAGTATT
>JAICYZ010000219.1 GCA_025933935.1 Chitinophagaceae bacterium | reverse complement strand
TTTGGAATAATGCTGTTGCTATCCAGTAAGAACGGATTTATTTTAGTAGAAATTCTCTTATTTCTGAGATTAGAAAGTGAAGCGGGATTTTGCTGAGAAAAACCATTAATATAAAAAAATAAAAACAGAATAAAGGCTGGAAGTTTTCCTGGTTTCAAGCAGATTATTTTACAGGGCTAAAATTAGCTTTTTTCAGGCAATGATTGCCCCACGTGAAGAAGCATAATAAAAACAGAAATTCCGCTTATTTATTGCTTTACTGTTTCTGTTTTTCTTCCTTTCTGACTAATTTCTTTATCAAAACAATTTGCCCCAAATGGTAATGGGTGTGCTCTATAATTCCGACAATATTTCTATAATAATTACCATACTTTTCATCAGAAAATATTTCTTCAAATTTACTTTCCGGTAACTGACGGATTAAAGTGACAAAGAGTTCTGCATCATTCCAGCTTTTATCCAGCAATTTCTGCCACTCTTCATCAGATTCGATCGGGGGATAATCAAAACTATATTTGTCACTTGCATGGAGCGGTTGTCCCTGCAATACTTTCAAGACAGCACTTATATAATAATTGACGTGGAAAACGAGAGCAGCAATGGTGTTAAAAGAATGAACCTGCGTCGTAGCCTCGTGCCAATTGACGTCTGCAAGAGTTTCTTTCAGATTCACAGCAGTCCAGTTTCCTCCAAAATAAACTTCCCTAAAATGTTTTGCTATTTGTTCAGTCAGTTTCATTTAAGCATAGAATTCCTTTAAAAGCATTTCCAAAATAAGAATCCGTATTATTCCTTCGTTTGCCTGTTCAATAACAAACTTTCCACTTTGAACCTTCAACTACAAACCTCTTTCATTCATCGGATCTACCACCCTCACAGGTCGTTTTTGTATTTCAGACGAAAGAGAAGCGCCAAGATATTCACGATTCATTCTGGCTATATTTTCAACAGAGATACCTTTAGGACATTCCGCTTCGCAATTATAAATATTTCCGCAATTGCCAAATCCTTCTTTATCCATCTGATCCACCATGTTCAAAACTCTTGAAATCTTTTCGGGCTTCCCCTGGGGCAACAAAGCAAGTTGCGAAACTTTTGCACCTACAAATAACATAGCAGATCCATTAGGACACGCCGCCACGCAAGCGCCACACGCAATGCACGAAGCGGAATCGAATGCTTCATCGGATTTTGCCCGGTCAACCGGAATGGTATTCGCATCCGGTGCATTACCGGTATTTACAGAAATATAACCGCCGGCTTCAATGATTCTATCAAACGCTTTTCTGTCTACGACCAAATCTTTTATTACAGGGAAAGCCACAGAGCGCCACGGTTCTACCACAATGGTATCACCATCTTTGTAAGCTCTCATGTGCAACTGGCAAACAGTATTTCTCTGCCACGGCCCATGAGCCCGGCCGTCCACATACATGCTGCATGCGCCACAAATTCCTTCCCGGCAATCATGGTCAAAAGCAATCGGGTCTTTTCCTTCATTCACCAATCTTTCATTCAGCACGTCAAACATTTCCAGGAAAGACATCTCTGAAGAAATATCTTTTACCTCAAAAGTTTCAAATTTACCCTTTGAATCTGCGTTTTTTTGGCGCCATACTTTCAGGGTAAGATTCATATTGTAATGTTCCATAATTATATATTTTCTGTATAAATATTGTTAGTTCCGCGTATTATTTTTCCATTCGTTTTACGAATTTCACTTTCAAGTTTTAAATAGTAAGGTAAGTTTATAAAGCCAGGTACATCTTTACTTCCAACTATTCTTGCATCAATTTGATAATGTTTAAAATCTGGCTTTAGATGAAGGATAGTATTATGAATTTGTTTAAGGGCATGAGTTAAATCACCACCTTTAAGTTCGATAAATATTACTCTATTAATACTTTTAATTTCCATTAAATAATCGCATCTTTTTTCTCCATTATTAGGAATACAATTATCAACCTTTACTTTTTTTACTCTATAATCCGAATTGTTGATTAATTTAAAGATCTTCCCTTTTTCATAGGCAGTACATATCTTTCTTTTCTCTTCGAACTCCACACACTCAATTGGTATCAAACTCATTTTCAGAAAATTGAAGATTTAATAATGAACTAAATTGTTCATTTAAAATATTTGTAACACTATCAATTTTTTCCGCCTCTATTAATCCCTGTTCGCGATCAAAAATATCTATACATTTCCCATTTGACAAGAGCATGTATGTTGATACATCACCAGGATTCATCCAATATTTTTTGTCAATAATTTTATTTGCTTCTTCTGGTTCCTTTTGTCCGACTGCATAAGCATACATCAGGTTATTTAAAGAAGTAAGAATGTACGGACTATGAGTGGTTATAATCAATCTAAGGTAATAATCCAATCCATCTTTCGACTCAAATTTTAAATTTGAAATAAAATGTTCTACAATTTTTTTCTGTGTTGTAGGGAAACAATTTAATTCAGGTTCTTCAATAATAAGGTATGGTTCATTTGTATAATGATATATGCGATTGCCAGAACGGTACATTGATTCAATAGCATTATCAAACGCTAACAATAATGGAATGACACTATTAATTGCACTGGAAGCTTCCTCAATATTTATTTCTTCTCCATTTTTCATAATAATTATATCCATACCATTCACATACTTATAACTTACATCAAGTACGTCATTATAATTGTAAATTGGTCTTCCCGTTTTGGCATTATCAACTTTTTGGCCAAATAAATAAAATAATTTTTGTAATGTTGTACTTATTGCAGCGATCGCATTCAATGAATTCTTGAGAAGCGGAACTGCTTCCCGATAAGAAGGTATATAGCCGGCCAAATAGGTTCTTTTATTTTTACCTTCACTTTCGATTATCTTGAATTCAATATTGGAATTATCAAATTTAAAATAACCAAATGAATCTCTAAATTCAATAAAGCTTCGTGGTTCAAGGTAATTTCTGATACCAACAATTTCTAATTGTTCTTTAAAATGAATTAAATTCCAATCAGATTCAAGTCTCTCAGTATTACTGTCACCGATACTCAACATTTCTTTAATAACAAATAAAAGTTTTGCTACGGTACTTTTTCCTGTCCCCTGATCTCCTATTAAAATATTTACAACTCTGAGTTCAAAGCTCATATCCTTTATAGGGCCGAAATTTCGTATGGTAAGTGTTTCATTCATAAATTACTTATAACTCCTCTGACTTGGTTTCACGACATCGAAATGCAACGGTTCTTTATGCAAAACTTCTCCCTCAGGTGTGTATTCCCATGCGGCTACATAGCTGAATTCCTCATCCTTTCTTAAGGCTTCTCCTTCTGATGTCTGGCTTTCTTCCCGGAAGTGACCACCACAACTTTCGGTGCGCTCGAGGGCGTCAATGCAAATCAATTCACCCAATTCTAAAAAGTCTGCCACACGCCCGGCTTTGTCCAATTCCGGGTTCATTTCAAAAATTTCACCCGGCACTTTTACATTTTCCCAAAATTCTTTTCTCAACGCCCTGATTTCTTCAATTCCTTCTCTTAAACCTTTATCATTACGCGCCATACCGCATTTTTCCCACATTATTTTCCCCAATCTCTTATGAAAACTTTCTACTGATTCTGTTCCTTTGATGCTCATTAATTTTTCAATCCTTTCTCTTACCGCTTTTTCTGCTTCTTCAAACGCAGGATGCGAAGTAGGAATTGCAGGCGTCCTGATTTGTGTGGCCATAAAAGCACTTACGGTGTAAGGAATTACAAAGTATCCGTCTGCAAGTCCCTGCATGAGCGCGGAAGCTCCTAAACGGTTGGCTCCGTGATCACTGAAGTTTGCTTCGCCAAGAGAATACAAGCCGTCAACGGTGGTTTTTAATTCATAATCTACCCAAAGGCCGCCCATGGTATAATGCACTGCCGGATAAATGCGCATGGGAACATGATATGGATCTTCACCGGTAATTTTTTCATACATGGCAAAAAGATTCCCATATTTTTCCCTGATCACATCTTCGCCTAATTGTGTAATCGTTTCTGTGGAAGGATTTTCTAACGAGCGTTTGTGAGCTTCGGTTTTACCATATCTCTTTATGGCGTCTTTGAAATCCAAATACACGGCTTTTTTTGTCGTACCAACGCCATAACCGAGGTCGCATCTTTCTTTCGCCGCACGCGAAGCCACATCTCTTGGAACTAAATTTCCAAATGCAGGATAGCGCCTTTCCAGGTAATAATCCCGTTCGTCTTCAGGAATATCATTTGGTTTGCGTTTGTCATCTTTATTTTTAGGAACCCAGATTCGTCCATCATTTCTCAAACTTTCACTCATCAACGTAAGTTTGCTTTGATGCTCGCCGGTTACCGGAATACAAGTTGGATGAATTTGTGTAAAACACGGATTGGCAAAATAAGCCCCTTTCTTATGGGATTTCCAGGCAGCAGTAACATTGCTACCCATCGCATTGGTACTCAGGTAAAACACATTTCCATAACCACCTGAGCAAATTAAAACCGCGTGACCAAAATATCTTTCCAATTGACCGGTTACTAAATTTCTTGCAATGATTCCTCTTGCCACGCCATCAATTTTCACAATGTCATGCATCTCATGGCGTGAATAAACAGTCACATTTCCCAAGGCAGCTTGTCTTTCCAAAGCGCCATAAGCGCCAAGCAATAGCTGTTGCCCGGTTTGGCCGGCCGCATAGAAGGTGCGCTGTACCTGCGTTCCGCCAAATGAACGGTTACTTAATAATCCACCATATTCTCTTGCAAACGGAACTCCCTGCGCCACGCATTGGTCAATAATATTGCCGCTCAATTCTGCCAAACGATATACGTTTGCTTCACGGGAACGGTAATCTCCACCTTTTACAGTTTCATAAAAAAGACGATAAACAGAATCTCCATCACTCGGGTAATTTTTTGCGGCATTGATCCCACCTTGCGCTGCGATAGAATGGGCTCTCCGTGCGCTGTCCTGGAAACAAAACGATTTTACTTTATATCCTAACTCTCCGAGGGTGGCCGCTGCTGAAGCGCCTGCGAGGCCGGTTCCGATTACGATGATTTCTAATTTCCGTTTGTTTGCCGGACTTACCAATGCCAAATGGTCTTTATAATTTGTCCACTTCATTGCAATGTCGCCCTCCGGAATTTTTGCGTCTAATGCCATACGTTTTATTAAATATTTTATACTTTTTATTTTTCCTACTCACCACTCACCATTCACTATTCACTATTGAAGCCATCCTGCCATAAAGGCGATTGGCATTGATGCGAACAACAGGCAGATGACCCATGAATAGATTACTCCAATTCCTTTTATAATATAAATCCAGCGCCTGTGATTGATGCCAAAAGTTTGAAAAGCGCTTTGAAATCCCTGCAGCAAATGAAACAAAAGTGATGCGAGGCCAATCATATACAACGTAAACCAGATAGGATTCGTAAACACTTCTTTCATTTCTTCATACAGGTTAATTACCGGCCCATGAAAATATAATTCATGTTTAGTGCTCGCCCAGAAATGATATAGATGCATTACCAAAAACAACAGAATAAATGTGCCCAACCATCCCATATAGCGACTGTACCATTTTATTTCACGCGGATATTTTTTCTTTGCATAACCAATTTTTCTTGCTGCTTTATTTTGTTGCCATAATAAAAGTCCCTGGATAATGTGTAAAATAAAAACGGCAAACAGTCCTACTTCCAGAAACCTGATAAAATAATTATGCAGCATCACAGATGCAACCCGGTCAAATGTTTGTCCACCATCATTATAAAAAATCAGTGCGTTTATACCGGCATGAACGATTAAATAAAGTATGAGAAAAAAACCAGTTAGTCCCATCAATATTTTTTTGCCTATCGAAGAAGTGAATGTCTGTTTCCAGGTCATAAGTGAGAGAGTTAATAAAATTTCAGATAGGCAAATGTACTACATGAACTTTAAATTTTTTTTTGCTGATTTTTGTTCATTCTGTTTTTAGACAAAAAAAGCAGTTCCTTTTTTTCTGTTTTCTAAAAATGAATTTGCCTTTTTTAAAGTAGATATCAAAAGAATTTTAATTAGAAGAAATAAGCAGTTTTAGAAGAAATGAAATTAAAATTAAGCTATCTGAAAAAATGGAAAAATAAGAATCGGCGATATTTCTTTCTTCACTGTAAAGCATGTTATTTAATAAGTTTCTGAAGGAAAGCCGCTTCCATGAACTTATTAAACATTAGCTTCCTTTACATCCATTTTTTTACGTTTTCAAACCCCATTTTTAAAATCTTATTTTTGCCGAAAAATAATTTTAAGATGAACAAAGGCCCCGTTTCTCAATTTATAGAATATAACTATCGACATTTTAATGCTGCTGCTTTGATGGATGCAGCCAAAGGATATGTAGCGCATCTCAACGAAGGAGGAAAAATGTTGGTATCTCTTGCCGGTGCAATGAGT